>NZ_JAUBSF010000113.1:0-18271 GCF_036704615.1 Microcoleus sp. K4-B3 | reverse complement strand
TTTTAGTAGGCATTGACTTTTTATAAATATCATCATATTATACTATGCAATATGCGTTTTAGATGCTGAACAGCTTATGAAATTCGGTGTGTTTACGGGTATCACACTGGATGACTGTATTTCAAACAACCGTAGGGATTTCTTGAAAGCCCGTACAATTATCAATGGCACTGACCAGGCAGAAAAAGTTCAAAGTTATGCTATGAATTGGCAAGCTCAATTAGGGTAGAATTTAGGGCGATCGCGACTCAATAATCTACCTTGAATTAAAGCTTAACTTTGATAGCTTTTGGGTCAATCGGTTAAAGCGTCGTGGTAGTTTGTGACAGTAGTGCGCGATCGCCCAAAACTTCCTCACAACAGTAAGCTGAAAAAAAGCCGCAGACTGTGGTAGGATTTTGTGATTTAACTGAAACCACTGCCCCTAGACAAACCCTAAGTAAAGCAGTAGCCAGAATGTTCAACTGTTTGAGTATCATACTTAAGCAGTCCATATTCAGTCATTTTAGAGAAGTTTGAAATTTAGACGGTGTTGCTTGTGGGCGAGCAAGGAAAAAGGAAGCAGTCGATGCGATCGGGGAATTGCCAGCAATGGTTGCAATAATTAATAACCTCCAGTGAAACCTCGGCGGTTGCTATAATTCCAAATAATCAAATCAAGATTAAGTGTGTCACCAGCAAACTCTCAACAACAAACGCCTCTATTAGATGCCTTGCGCGATCGCACAAATCACCCGCACGCCCCATTTTATGCCCCCGGACATAAACGCGGACAAGGAATCTCTCAACCCCTAATTGACTTATTCGGTGCGGCAGTATTTCGATCTGATTTGCCGGAATTGCCGGAGTTAGACAATCTCTTTAACCCAGAAGGTGCAATTGCCGAAGCTCAAGACTTGGCCGCCGCAGCATTTGGAGCTCAATCAACTCGGTTTTTGGCTAACGGTTCAACTTGCGGAATTATCGCCGCCATCTTAGCAACTTGCGGCCCTGGAGATAAAATTATCCTACCTCGAAATATCCACTCCTCGGCGATTTCTGGTTTAATTTTATCGGGTTCAATTCCAATTTTTGTCAATCCAGAGTACAACCCGGATTGGGATATTGCCAACAGCATCACCCCAGAAGCCACAGCCTCCGCATTAGAACAACATCCCGACGCCAAAGCAGTAATGATAGTTTACCCAACCTATCACGGCGTCTGCGGAGATTTGCGGGCGATCGCCCAAATTACCCATCAATACAACATACCGTTATTAGTAGACGAAGCCCACGGCGCGCACTTTAACTTTCATCCAAACTTGCCAGAACCAGCACTATCAGCCGGTGCCGATTTAACAGTACAATCAATCCACAAAACCCTCGGTGCAATGACACAAGCATCGATGCTGCACGTCAAGGGCGATCGCATAGATATCCAAAAATTAAATAGAGCATTGCAGCTAGTACAATCTACCAGTCCGAGTTACTTATTATTAGCATCCCTAGACGCAGCCCGCCAACAAATCGCACTCCACGGCAAAGAATTAATGGCGCAAACTTTACAGCTAGCAGAAAAAGCGCGATCGCGCATCAGTCAAATTCCAGGCTTATCAGTTTTAGAACCGTTAAATACTCCGGGTTTTGCAGCATTAGACCGCACCAGGCTAACAGTAAAAGTATCAGATTTAGGAATCACAGGATTTGCCGCCGATGAAATTCTGCACTCGGAACTCGCAGTCACCGCAGAATTACCAATGCCGCAACATCTAACATTTATTATCAGCTTGGGAAATACAGAATCAGATATTGACAGTCTAGTTAAAGCTTGTACTCTTTTAGAAGAAAGAAGGAAGAAGGAAGAAGGAAGTTCGGCAACGGATTCTGTAACGGATGTAACGGATGTCAGGAAAAAGGAAGAAGTCCGAAAGAAGAAGTCCGAGAGAAGAAGTCCGATGTCCGATGGAAGATTTGCCCACTCTCCCACTCTCCCACTCTCCCCCTCTCCCCCTCTCCTCTCCCCCCGCGAGGCCTTCTTTTTCCCAGCGGAAACAGTACCCGCAGACAAAGCAGTCGATCGACTCAGCGCCGAACTCATCTGTCCCTATCCCCCAGGAATACCAGTCCTGATGCCAGGTGAAATTATTACCCCAGAAGCCGTTGACTACCTGCAACAAATCCTGGCTGCCGGCGGAAAAATTACAGGTTGCAGCGATCCCGGCCTCCAAACTCTCAAGGTTGTGCGACAGTAAATATTAAGGCTTGGGGGAAATTGGGAGAATTTCTACTTCTTCCGCAAGTTCCAACTTCGGTCTTGCTTCAATCAAAAATCAAAAATCAAAAATAGAACTATGCTTTGGCCCTACGTCACTCCAGGCATTCCCGATGACTTATTTGAACGTTTACCGGGAATTCCCATGAGTAAGCGAGAAGTCCGACTGCTGTTAATCTCCCACCTGAGGCTGAAAGCAGACTCAGTGGTGTGGGACATCGGTGCAGGTACTGGTACGATCGCCGTAGAAACAGGTTTGCTGTGTCCCAAAGGTCGGATTATTGCCGTCGAAAGGGACGAAGAAGTAGCAAGCTTGATTCGCAGAAATTGCGATCGATTCGATCTCGACAACGTAGAAGTCATAGAAGGCAGTGCCCCGGAATGCCTTGAAAACCTGCCCCAACCCCCCCACCGAGTCTGCATCGAAGGAGGTCGCCCCATTAAAGCCATTCTCCAAGAAGTCTGGCGCTACTTGCAACCCCACGGTAGAGTTGTCGCCACAGCCTCGAATTTAGAGAATCTTTACGCCCTTTCTGAAGGGTTCGCCGAGTTGCAAGTCCGCAACATCGAGGTAGTCCAGTCCGCCGTCAACCGCTTGGAGACTCGCGGCCTCAGTCAAACCTTTGCCGCCGTCAATCCCATATTTATTCTCAGCGGCGAAAAGCTGGATTAGAAGTTAGTTGACAGTTGACAGTTGACAGTTGACAGTTGACAGTTAACTTTAACCTGGTTCCTCGGCAGAGCCTGGGAATACATACCCAATGCCCAATGCCCAATGCCCAATGCCCATTCCTAAATGCAATTCTTAATCTTTTTTAAGTTCACTTAACCTTCATACTTAAGAATAGGGGCGACCATAGCTGGATTGACCGCCTGACTTGAGATTTTGGATCGCCGATTGGGGATGGGGGTTAGCTGTGCAAGTGAGAAACTCGTGCTCTTGAAAAATCCAAAATCCAAAATCTAAAATCGAATGACCCGCCGCCGTCTGCAAGAGAAATTCATTTATGCCTTGGTCTCGTATCCTCAGTGGAATAGTTGCGATCGCCCTTGCTTTGGGAATGATTATTATGGGGGGATGGTACTTCACCCTCGGCTTTGGAGTCATCGTCTACCTAGGTCAATTGGAATATTTTCAATTAGCCAGGGCTAAAGGCATTGCACCCGCTGCCAAAACTACCTTAGCCGTCAGTCAAGGGCTATTAATTACTGCCGCCCTAGCACCGGAACTCGTAGATGCCATGTTCCCCTTAGCGGGAACCTTAATTTGTTTCTACCTGTTATTCCAACCTAAATTATCGACGATCGCCGATATTGCCTCCTCAGTTTTAGGATTGTTCTACGGCGGTTATTTGCCCAGCTATTGGGTACGGCTGCGAGTCGGCCTCGACCCAGCCAATCTTGCTACAACCCAACTTTCGCAAGCAGTAGCAAGCAATTTGCCGGTTAACATTTACCCATCCCCGTCTTGGACAACTTCTAGCCATATATCTTTAGGATTGACTTCGCTGCTGCTGGCTTTCTTCTGCATCTGGGCCGCTGACATTGGGGCTTATTTTGTCGGCAAATTCTTCGGTCGCACTAGCCTGTCCCACATCAGCCCCAAAAAAACCGTTGAAGGTGCCGTATTTGGAGTTTGCGGCAGCATCGCCGTGGCCGCGGCTGGGTCTTGGTATTTACACTGGCCGGGGTGGCCGTATACTGGGGCTGCTTTTGGTCTGTTGATTGGCGTTGCTAGCCTGTTGGGAGATTTAACTGAGTCGATGATGAAGCGAGACGCCGGTGTTAAGGATTCGGGACAGTTGATCCCCGGTCACGGCGGCATTCTCGATCGCACCGACAGTTATGTTTTTACCGCGCCCTTAGTCTACTATTTTGTCACTTTACTGTTGCCCGCGATCGACTCTTTTTTAATTAATCGGTAATTGGGCATTGGGAATTGGGCATTGGGAATTGGGCATTGGGAATTGGGTATTGGGCATTGGCCAAACAGGGCATGGGGTATGTATTCCTAGGCTCTACCGAAGAACCAGGTTAAAGCCAACAGTCAACAGTCAACAGTCAACAGTCAACAGTCAACAGTCAACAGTCAACTGTTAACTAACTAAGGTAAAACTCTAATTCCCCCCCGACAAACAATCTCCCCCGGACTCAAAATCAACTCTTCAATCTCAACTTCCGGCCCGAAATCTATTTTAAAACCATTGAAATCACTGCTCTTTAATTCTCCATCCATTTCGATTTCTGGTGCTTCAAACATCAATTCGCGACCGCTGGCCATCCGCAAACCCGTCCGCAATACCAAAGGAATTTGCCTACCGCCAGCGCGCAAAATTGTCGCCGAAAGCGTTAACAAACCCGCCTCAATAGCAATCTGCGAATTTTGCAACTTCAGCGACTGTTCCCTATCTGTCAGCGGCAGCATTGGCAGCAAAAATTCGCTTAAAGCATCAGCAAGCAAAGGCGCTTTCAGCGACGCATTCAAATCCGCTTGACTGAGCCTCAAAACGCCTGTCACGGGAACGGATTCCAGGAGGCGCAGGGGTTGGCCTTTGAGAGCTTGACCGAGGTTGATGCGAATGCCGCAGCCCTCTATCGCAACCTCTGTTAGGTGTAGTCCTTTATACACAGCACCGCGAGCGGCAGCCGTGACTTTGGGGATCGCACCGCTGAAGATTTGTCGATCGCTCCCCTCAATTTTCACCTTCAACTCGTCCACCTGCTGAACTTGCGATCGCAGCCACAACTGCACCGCCGGAGACAGCACCGCGCTCGCGATCCGGCTGCCTTGACTCGGCGAAGGTCTCCCCGGCTCCTCGCCGAGATTAACAGTCCCACCAGAGCCAGCAGCGCCATCTCTATTGTCAAATTGAAGAGAGTTTCGATCGACAGTCATAAATAATTTCAGAATATAAACCTTAATATTCAAGCACAGAAATTTAACTAGAACTTGCGCATCCGGCCTCAAAAACCCCTTTTATTCACAGATATATCGCCGTAAACCTCCAATTTTTATAAGAAACCGGGTTGATGAGCGCAACTCCTATTAACTCCAAAACCAAGCAGAAATCTCGCCTCAGCAACGCCAGAAGCAGAAAAATTCTCACCCTTTCCCCCCTTGGGATCTTTCCTTAGTTCGCGAGTTGTGCGCTCCCGAGGAAAAATTCGCGATCGAGCGTATAAATTTAACCAGCAGTACGGGATTTATGGTAGTGTTGGTTTAGGGTTTGGTCAGACCCACACCTCTAAAACCAGCCGCAAACCAACGGTGCAAGCCTGTGCCTGCGGCGAGTCTTTTCCTCGTAGTTTTTGCACAACATTCAGGGTCATGCCATCAGGACAATTCTTACAGGGCGCAACGCCCCCTGAGGATTGGTCGATGATTATAATTTATTCCCAAGCAGGAATTGAGCATTGCCAGCATCGGTTAATCAATTAACCTTGTCGTGTTTCCTCCCCCACCGCTCGCTCGTTGGGGGTTTCCACACTCCCGTCATGTCAGATGAAAGACTGCAAAAAATCCTCGCCCAGTGGGGCATTGCCTCTCGCCGTCTTGCAGAACAGATGATTGTAGCTGGACGAATCCGAGTTAATGGCAATATTGTTCGCTTAGGAGAAAAAGCAGATCCCGATCGCGATCTGATCGAAGTCGATGGAGTCCCGGTAAAACCAACGGATCGACCGTCACAGGTTTATCTGTTGCTCAATAAACCGGCAGGCGTCGTTTCTACTTGCAGCGACCCCAGAGCCCGTTCGAAAGTTCTCGACTTGCTGCCGCCCCAACTGCGCTCGGGTCAAGGCATCCACCCCGTAGGACGCTTAGATGCAGATTCCACCGGTGCCCTCTTGCTCACCAATGATGGTAAGCTGACATTTTGTTTGACCCATCCGCGTCACTCGATCGCCAAAACTTATCAGGTTTGGGTGCTCGGCGATCCCCCGGAACCCATACTGGAAGCGTGGCGTCACGGCATTATCTTGTCAGGCAGAAAGACTTTGCCCGCGAAAGTGAGAGTTCTCGATCGCGCGCGAGACAAAACTCTGTTAGAAGTCATTCTATCAGAAGGCAGGAACCGACAGATTCGGCGAACAGCCGAGCAGTTGGGATATCCCGTGGTGGGGCTGCACCGCACAGCGATCGGCCCGATTCAATTGCAGCGGCCCGAATTGCCAATATTGCCACCGGGCTGCTACCGACCCCTAGAAGATTCGGAAATTATTTATTTATGGAATCTAGTCAACCTAACATCAATAAGCGTGCCAGTAAAATCCCAGGAGCACAGCATATGACAAAGAATTTATTGTTTTTATTCTTCAAAACAACTAAGAAGAAACTGCACTCCCAAGAGCCAGAACCAGCTCAGAAGAAGCTAGCGGAAATTGGGGCTCAACTCCGCCAGTACCGCGAACAGCAGTCGATTTGTTTGGACAAAGTAGCTGTGGTAACAATGATTCGGCGGAATCTGCTGCAAGCGATCGAAGACGGTCAACTCGACCAACTTCCCGAACCCGTCTACACTCAGGGTTTGATCAAGCGCTACGCTGAAGCAATGGGTTTGGACGGAACTCAGTTTGCCGACTTTTTCCCGATCGAACCGCCACCCCGATCGAGAACCAAGCTATCCTGGCAAGATGGGCCTCAGTTGCGGCCGATGCACCTCTACCTCTTTTACACATTTCTAATTATCTGTTCAGTCAATGTCTTATCTCAGTTGATGGGCGGTTCTGTGACCGCTAAAAACGGTGCGGGAGCCGAAGAACTAGCGCTTGGGCAGCAAGAACAAGCCCGTTTAGCTGCTGAGGCATCGAACCCCTCACAAAATCAGAAACCGGATAGTTACGCCGCTGTGGAAGCAGCAAGAACAGGTCAAAATTTAGATAAATCTGGCAATAAACCAGTGATGGTTAGCGTCACTTTTAAAGCCGAATCGTGGATGCAGGTTGAAGTCGATGGCAAAACAGAGTTTGAGGGAATTTTGCCTTCAGGAACTGTACGCACCTGGCAGGCTCAAAAGCAATTGGTAGTTGTAGCTGGTAACGCCGGCGGGGTAATGGTTGCCGTCAATAACGGACAAGCCGAACAACTCGGAGTTCCTGGAGTCGTCAAAGAAGTTGTTTTTAAAGCAGACGACCTCAAGCCTGCAACACCGCCCAAAAAAGAAGGGTAACTGTTAATTGGTAATTGTTAATGGGTAATCGGGAATAGGTAATGGCTGGCAGTCCACGGCTTTTAATTAGAATGTCCGTCTTTATTCACTCATTACCAATTACCAATTACCCATTAACAATTACCAATTAGATAGATTCCGGTTGCATCGGAATAGTCAAATCCAGTCAACAGTCAACAATCACGGATGAATGGTGCAAACGGAATCTATCTAATTCATCTGCGTTAATCTGTGTTAATCTGCCCTCATCTGCGGTTAAAAAAAGTTAATTTCTAGGGCCGCAGATGACAATCGATTGACGCAGATTCACGCAGAGGTCGAGAAGAGAGATAGGAATAATTCTGATGCTAACAGATTTGATATTACCCATTAACAATTACCAACTACCCATTCCAGAGGATCAATTTTTATTTGGAGCGCGACCGGAGATGTAAGTCATGGTTTTGAGCCGATCGCGCACTTCCCAATTCAAAGCTTCGGGTCGATACCGCCAGCCCCAATTTCCCTCTGCTTTCCCCGGAAAATTCATCCGCGCGTCCGTACCCAAACCCAACAAATCTTGATACGGCACAATTGCCATATTAGCAATAGAAATCCAACCCATGCGGATTAAAGACCAGTGGATTCCTTGGGGATCGATGCAGCCCAAATAACGCAAAACCTCATCTCTTTCGTAGTTTTGCAGTTGATTGAACCAGCCGACAGTCGTGTCGTTGTCGTGGGTGCCGGTGTAAACTACGCAGTTGCGATCGTAGTTGAAAGGCAAAAAAGGATCGCCAGGGCCCGCGCCGAAAGCAAACTGCAAAATCTTCATTCCCGGAAACTCGAATCGATCGCGCAAAGCTTCTACTTCTGGAGTAATTACCCCTAAATCCTCAGCGATAATCGGCAAGTTGCCAAACTTCTCGTTAATTACATCCAACAAAGCTGTTCCCGGCGCTTTAATCCACTCTCCGTACATCGCAGTTTCTTGCCCGCGTTTCACCGCCCAGTAAGCCTCAAATCCTCGAAAGTGGTCGATCCGAGTCACGTCTACATAAGCGAAAATCGCTTCAAAACGCTGCACCCACCACTCGAAATTATTTGCTTGCAACTTCTCCCAATTGTAGACGGGGTTGCCCCACAATTGACCTGTACTGCTGAAGTAATCAGGGGGAACTCCGGCCATTAAAGCTGCTTCTCCGGTGGCTTCATCCAAGCAGAATATTTCTGGATGAGACCACACATCCGCGCTGTCGTGAGCTACATAAATCGGAATGTCGCCAATAATTTTAATATCCCGCAGGTTGGCATAGCGTTTCAACTCCGTCCACTGGCGAAAAAACTCAAACTGGACGTATTTGTAGTAATAAATCTCAGCATTTAGCTGCTGGCGCCACTTCTCTAGCGACTCGGGTTCTCGACGGGCAATTTCTGGTTCCCAATTGTTCCAGCTAACACCGCCAAAGTTGTCTTTTAGTGCCATAAATAAGGCGTAATCTTCCAGCCAACTCTCTTTGCTTTGGCAAAAAGCTGAGAATTCTTTTTGCTGGATCGGCGATGCTTTGGCTTGGAAGTTTTCGCAAGCTTTTTTGAGCAAAGGCACTTTCAGGGCGATCGCCCGCTCGAAGTCTACATAATCGAGCGGAAATTCTGGTAAATTAGCGAAGTCTTCATCGGCGAGCAATTGGTCGTCCCGCAGCAGTTCTGGGTTGATCAGCAGCGGATTTCCCGCCATTGCTGAATAGCACGAATAAGGAGAATTGCCGTATCCTGTCGGCCCCAGCGGCAATACCTGCCAGTATTGCTGGTCGCTCTCTACTAAAAAGTCAATAAAGCGATATGCTTCTATTCCCATGTCCCCAATGCCAAATCGACTGGGAAAGGATGTGGGGTGGAGTAGAATGCCGCTCGATCGGGGAAAAAGCATAATCTATCTAAAGATATAGGAATTAAACATTGACAATTTGACCGATATTCCCTACAAGTTAAACTTCGCAGTTTTTAGGGCGATTGTCAGGGCAAATACTTTTGTGATTGTCTCATATTTTCTGCGGGAACGTGCTTGCCAAATATTTGTTTTGGGTTCAACTCACCAGTGTAGAGTAGAGCCCAAAACATCAAAATCCGGAGTTAGGCGATCGCCTCGCGAATAAACCGGGTTCTTGTACCGGGGATCGCCTGCTGCAAAGACGTATTTTGGTCAATTGCACCCGGTTTATGGCTAACTTTTTAATATAACTTTTCTTTTGCTTTCGCCCCATCTCTCTGCGGCCGTAAATTGCCCGCTTGCCAAAAATCAGCCATCAGTTAAGCAGAGCCAATGCACAAATCAGCCGGCTGTTTTTGTATCTCAATAAACAGTCGGCTGCGGCATTACCTGAAAAGAGGCTGAGTTTAAGCTTGCTTGTTCAACAATTTCTGCACTTGTTTGAGAGCTATAGTGCCGACGTTGTACGCAGCCCAGCCACCAGCCAACAAGACGGGCAGCAATACTATTAGTATGCGGAAGTCAAAATCCATGAGTTCTCCTCCTAAAGTTTTTTAACAAATTCTCATAATCTATTTGTATCTCATTTTGTCGCCATTCTCCTGACTCTTTAACCAAATATTGTCGCTTTTGAAAGTTCCTCCGCCGGCAGCCGGATACGCAGGAGGACATCGCTCGGGAGGAATTGAGATCGAAACTTACTCCTGGGCGGGCGATCGACATTCGCTGCACCAATTATCCCACAATCTGTTTCGCAATCCCTTCCACCACCTTAGTTAGAGGATCTTTAGGGAAGTGCAGGGCAAACACCCCCTTGCTGGCGAGAAGCATCATCTTGTCACTGTGGGGCAGCACCCCTGCCACTGGGATGTTGTAAATACTCTCTACTTGCTGCTTCAAATCCTCGAAATCTAGGGATTCAGGGGCTTTGTTGATCGTCATCAAAATCTTGGGAACTTCTAATTTGCGGGCCACATCTACCGTGACAGCCGTTCCCTGAAAATCTTGCTGATCCGGACGCAGAATCAGCAGCAGGATGTCGGAAATGGTGATGCTGAGGAGGGTTTCTTCGTTGAGCCCCGGGTGCGTGTCTATAAATAGGTAGTCTAAGTTCAAAACCTCGATCAGTTCTTGAAAGCCGTCGGTAAGCAGTCCCACGTCGTAGCCTTCCCGCAAAACTCGCGCTATCTCCCCTGCTTTAATGCTCGAAGGAATCAGGTAGAGGCTGCCGTTACTGGCTAATTTTGGCAGCAGCGAACTCACATTGTAGGCCGTATCCGCGATCGGACACCGGCCCCACAGGTAATCGTTCAGGCAGCGATCCATGTTGCTCTCGCTGAAACCGAACAGCACGTGAATCCCCGGCGATTGAATGTCTGTGTCCACAATGGCGACCCGATTTCCGCCGCGAGCGATAATAGATGCCAGGTTTGCTGTCGTGTTCGATTTGCCAGTTCCGCCCCGGTAAGAGTGGACAGAGATGATTTTGGACATGATCTGCGTATGAGGGTAAGAAACGGCGAGAACCCATTATGATGCAATTCTCGATGCAGTCGAGTTCTCTGTCATTGTTCCTTGCCCCCCAAATCCTCCTTGTCTGTTAAACTATCAATTTTTTCATCTTTTATCCTCTTTTCTGCGCCCCTGCGCTGCCGCATCTGTTTGGCTTTGGCTTGCAAATCGCTGAACTCGTCATGGGGTTTGGTTTCGGCTAAACTAGCACCGCCGCCCGCATCGATCGGGACACCAGTTTTTGAGCTGCTTTCCGATTCAGTAACGGCGGCGCCCTGCTTATGCTGTTTGGCTGTTTTCTCCAACTGAGCTAAGTATTCGTCTGTCTGACTTTCGGCCTTGGGAAGCTCTGCGGCACCAGCAGTTATTTTTTGGGGTTCGGAAGGTGCTTTTTCAGAGGTTTCTTGTTTGCTAGTCCTCAGTTTAGCTTTCTTGTGCTGCAATTCTTTAAAGAAATCAGATTCTGTGATTTCTGCGACTTGCTGTTCTTTTTTGGCTTGGTCTATTTCGATTTTGAAGACTTGTTTTACTCGATCGCTAATTGCTTTCCCGTATCCGGCTTTATTAAATCTCTCTGCTGATACAATGCTACCGCCAGTTAAGATTAATGCTAAGGCTGGCGCTGCCACAGGCACCCACCCTCCCAACAGAAAAATCCCAAAGCTGATGGCGCAGCACCCGGACAGCATTGCTCCGAATGTCACCGTCAACTTCGCTGGGTGAGCCATCCGCGATGCCAACGTTCCTCCCACAATTGACCATGCCGAAATCCACAGGATTTCTGCCCATTTGGGCCAAAACCAAAACATCGGTCTGTTGTCTAAAACTGCACTCAAAATTTGGCTGACTACTTGTGCGTGTGCCACGATACCAGGCATGAATTGGTTGCTTTGCTGTCGCCCACTGTAAGGAGTATAAAAGAAATCTTTAACGGTTTCTGTGGTGTAACCGATGAACACTATTTTATCTTTAACTAAATTCGGGTCAACTTTCCCTTCTAAAACATCCGTAATTCTGACTTGGTTTGCGACTTGCTGCCTGGAACGATAGTTAATTAATATTTGATATCCCCTGACATCGGCATTATTGTATCCTCCGTCATTGCTTTCTAGTCGTTTTAATTGGGTTTTTCCCAGCCATAAAGATTGATCTGGTGCAAGTTGGGGAGAGATTTTTTGCCCTTGCAGGTAGCGGAGTGCTAGCTGGAGGTTAAAGGAAGCTAAAACTTGAGAATTGTCATTGCACAGATGTTTTTGGGTCGAGGATTTGCCCTTAATTGTCGGCGGTTTCATAAATAATAAAGCCCTGCGGAGTATGCCACCTGGATCTACTCCGAAATCTGCAAATCCCACCCGGTTTTCTGGCATTCCCGGCGGAGGCGGAGAACCGGGATTGTCCGGGCTCCCGTCGGTGACTAAACATACCCCGATAATTCGATCGCTTTTTTGTAAAATTTTAGTTAATTCCTCGCGCCCGTCTCCTAAAGGTACGTCTCGCAGTACATCTAAACCGATGACTGCAGGCTGCATTTTTTTGAGTTTTTGTAAGATTTCAGCTATTTTGCGATCGGATATCGGCCACTGTTTCAGTTTCTGAATGTCTGCTTCGGTAATCCCCACAACTAGCAAACGCGAGTCTGGCTGTTCCTCGGGACGCCACCTCACCATTTGGTCGTAAGCGCTTAATTCTACTGGTTCGAGTATTCCTAGCTGTCTGGCCCCCATCAAGGATAATGTTACTGCCGCGCTGGCAATTAATACAGACCTAACCAATGCTAGTGATGGTTTATACATTTGACTCAATTGAGCCGCTGCCGATCGAATTTTGTTAGATATTTTACTCATTATCCCAGCATAAAAGTTTGACTCGTTTCTGGAACAGCAGTTGTTTCGCCTTTGCCCCCTGCCGGAGACTTCCTCCATCTTAGAACACCGGGAAACTCCGACCGCTTTGTAACAAAATTTTACAGTTGGCCGCGAGCAACTGTATGCAATGATACTCGCGACCTAGGTGGCCTGATTTTTCGGATGGAGAATCCACTTGCCGATCGAATTAATTAATGTTATTGATGATATGTCAAGGTTCAAATTGTGTATCTGCGCCCTCGACTAGCCGCTCAAAAATATTTGTCGCCATCAGCGAATGCCTGTGTTTGCAATATTATAGTGAAAGGTACAACAAAATGAAACGTTTTCTACATCGGGCTACACTTGCGGTCGCCGTATCTGCGATCGCAGCTACCGTCACCAGTTCACTTGCACCGATGCGGGTACAATCCCAGGCTATTCTGCTGAGTCAAAATGTTAATTTCAAGCCTCCCGATGTCACAGCCCCCGGCAGCCGACAAGGAGGGACACATCGCGGCAGCAAGCTTTGTCCGGCGGGTTTATCTATTACTCCTTTAGTGCCTCCAACTAATATCGGTTTAACCCTAACAGAGTCTCCCACAATTTTTGTCTATGTTCCTCAAACGTCAGCAGAAATAGAGTTTACTTTGCTCAACGACAACGAAGACAAAGTGGTCTACGAAAAAACATTTAAACTTGACAAATCCGGGATTGTTGGAGTTAGCATTCCTGCTACGGGCAACAACAAATCCCTTGAAGTTGGTAAGCGATACGTGTGGTCGTTTTCGATGGTTTGCGACCCCGAAGACCGATCGGCAGATTTAGTTGTTAAAGGGTTCGTGCAGCGAATTGAACCGCAGGCAACTCTCAAGAGTGATTTGGCAAATCCCGACCCGATGACTAGGCTCAACATTTACGCTAAAAATGGGATTTGGTACGAAACTCTCGCTACTTTAGCCCAAATGCGACGCCAGACACCGGGGGATGCGATGCTGACAGCCAAGTGGACGCAATTATTGCAGTCCCAAGGACTGGAATCAGTTGCAACTCAACCGCTGGTTGGCCCTCTTTAAATCTCGCTATTTCTTGAAGTTTTGTCGGTCTTCCGATTGCGATGTAAAAATTGACAAATTTACCCGATCGCACCCGGGGTTAAAACTCCGGCTTAATAGTAGAGATGCGATCTATAATATCTCTACAAGTTGGTGAAAAAATGAAACGTTTTCTACATTTTACTGCACAGGCGATGGCTGTATTTGCGATCGCCGTTACTCTCCCCAGTTTGCTTTCGCCGATGCAGGCTGTGCCTGCACCAATTCTGCTGAGTCAGAATGTTAATTTCAAACCCCCAGATGTCACAGCCCCCGACAATCGGCAAGGGGGGACGCATCGAGGCTGTCATTTGCGCGAAGGTTTATCAATTACTCCCTTAATACCTGAAAGCAATATTGGTTTAACTCTAACAGAGTCGCCAACATTTTTTGTATATGTTTCTCAACCGGCGGCTCAAGTACAGTTTGTTTTGCTAAACGAAGATGAATCCGAAGTAGTCTATGAAACTACTATCAAAAATGACAAAGCCGGAATTGTGGGAGTTAGCGTTTCTGAGAAAGGCAAGACAAAAAATATTGAGGTTGGTAAGCGATATGTGTGGTCGTTTGCACTAGCCTGCGATCCTTTGGAGCGTTCTGGAGATTATATTGTTAAAGGATGGATGCAGCGAATTGAACCCCAGGCAAATCTCAAGAAGGATTTGGCAAATCCCGACCCTATGGCTAAGGTGATTGCTTATGCTAAAAATGGGATTTGGTACGAGACTCTTGCTACTCTAGCCGAAATGCGCAGCCTCGCACCCAATGATTCGCGGCTGAGGGCAGAGTGGACGCAATTGTTGCAGTCCCAAGGACTAGAATCGATTGCTACTCAACCCATAGTTCAGTCTTTTTAATAACGACTCTTGACCGATCAATGCTGAGTGTTTGCATAGTCAATTCTTCAATTATTCAATTCTTCAATGCAGTGACCGAAAGCAGCCAGGGTACAAGCCCGGTATTTATCCTGGCACAACCAAAAAATAGTATCCGATAACAAGTCTCCGGATTAATCCGTGAGATAGCTTTCTTCAATTCTCCAATTCTTCAATTCTTCAATCCAAAATCTAAAATCTAAAATCTAAAATCGATTGATGGCTAATAACTTTCCGACAATTCTGGCTCTTGATTTTGACGGTGTGATTTGTGACGGACTAATCGAATATTTCCAAACCGCTTGGCGTACCTACTGTCAAATCTGGAAACCAGTCGAAACAGTGCCAGATCCAGATTTAGCTTTGAGTTTTTACCGAGTGCGGCCCGCCATCGAAACCGGTTGGGAAATGCCACTGCTGATTCGCGCACTGCTGACAGGTATTACGGAAGAGCAAATTTTGCTGGAGTGGCCGAATATAGTACCGCATTTATTGACCGAAAATAATTTGAAAGCGCAGTCTGTCGGCGCTATGTTAGACGGATTGCGCGATAATTGGATTGCTGAGGATTTAGCTGGGTGGCTGTCTTTGCACCGCTTTTATCCAGGGGTAGCCGATCGCTTGCACTCCTTGCAGGAGAGTTCGGTGAAAGTGGCGATCGTCACTACGAAGGAAGGTCGTTTTGTGCGGGAACTTTTGCAGTTAGCAGGCGTACAAATGCCGTCAGAGTTGATTTTTGGCAAGGAATACAACAAGCCGAAACACCAAATTTTGCGGGAATTTTTGGCGGCGGCGGGCAAAGATTCGACTATTTGGTTTGTAGAAGACCGCTTAAAAACTTTGCTGTCGGTGAAGCAGCAGCCGGATTTATCTCAGGTGAGGTTATTTTTGGCTGATTGGGGTTACAATACTTTGGCTGAACGGGCATCGGTGGCTAAAACTCCACCCGTTCAATTGCTTTCTCTGTCGCAGTTTGCGGGAGATTTTGCCGATTGGCTGCCGAGCGAATGTTGATGTTGAATTTGTTGGCAGGTGGGATTTTTTTTCACTTTTCAGAGTCAAAAAAAATCACAAAATTTTACATCTTTTTTGTTGACTTTTGAGGCGCTGGCATGGTATTTTAATATAATGGGATGGTTGCAAAAATAATATTTTTGCAACCATCCCATTATTAGATATATAATAACAGGAATTCCAGAAAAAAGCAAGGATCTCGAAAAAAAAATTGATTTTTTTTATACAGTCTTGGAGGTACTATTGACCTGAGAAATTGGTTTTTTACAGTTTCTTCGGGCTGCAACGAAGTATTTTAGTTTATCGAACCCGGTTTATGACAAAAAACCAAGCTTCGGCACCCAAAGTTTGAAAAGTGTTTTGATAATTTCTCAGCTTGAAAGCTTTCTAATATTGAGACTTAAAACCCATGCTCGATTTAACTAAAGCAGCCAAGGCAATGCAGGGAATGAGCCAACATTTGAATGTGGAAGCTCAGGCGGCTCGCCAGCGTTTGGAAGTGGCTCAGAATTTGCTGTTGAAGGCGGCAGGGGAACAGGCAAAATTGGTGGAATTGCAAGAGAGTTGGCGCGATCGCACTTTATTCAATGCTGCCACGCCGATCGAGCCATTGTCCGATCGTACCTACATCACCGCACCCCCCGCCGCTCACACAGTCTTTGCCACAGACGGCTCGCAAATTTCCCCCAACCATCACGAAATAGCCTACTGCTACTTGCTAAACGTCGGCACAGTCATGCTGCACTACGGGCAAAGCCGCCACCCAGTTTTAGACAGCGTACCCGAGGTTTTCTACAAACCCGAAGACTTGTACGGTTCGCGGCAGTGGGGAATTAGAACCGAAGAATGGATGGGATACCGGCGAGCAGTTTCCGAAGCAATTGCCTTAGCAGAAATGGGCTGCAATTGGGCAAAAGTTAACGACAATAAATTGCCCGCGCCAGCTTTAGCAATGGTAGACGGTTCCCTGATTTATTGGTTTTTGGAACAGTTACCCAGCGAAGCGCGCGATCAAATTTTGCAGCCAATTTTAGAATCTTGGGACAAGTTGCGTTTAGCAGGAATTCCCCTCTTAGGATACTTAAGCGCTTCTCGCAGCAGCGAAAGTTTATCTTTTTTGCGGTTTGAAGCTTGCACCCACGAAGTACCAGACTGCATGACAAATTGCCCGAACGTCGGATTTGCCGCCACAATTTCTTTCGCCGAAAAAGCACCTTGTCAACAATTTGAACCTTTGCGGGATGCCATTTTGTGGGCAACAATCCTGTCACCGGGACAAAGAAGCCCTTTATGGAAATCCCAAGCTCGAATTTTAGATTTGTACGGTCTTAATTCCGTCTATTTCTGTTACGTTCACGTTGGCACAGAAATTGCTAGAATAGAAGTGCCGGAATGGGTAGCACAAGATACAGCACAGCTAGATTTAGCATTAGGAATGATGCTGGCTCAAGTACACAAAGGCGGCGGCTATCCGGTGACGCTAGCAGAAGCTCACAATCAAGCGGTAGTCACGGGGGGCGATCGAAGTCGCTTTTTCGCTTTGTTAGAGCAGCAAATGATTAAAGCCGGCTTAAAAAATGTCGGAATTTCTTATAAGGAAACACGGAAGCGCGGCAGTATTGCTTGAAGTAATAAGTAGAGTAGTCCTGGACGCAGAAACCGGGATTTTACGGAAATACTGGATTTGAGCCTTTAATACAGATCTAAAACCTGGTTTATTGGGTATTGATCCGTAAGTTATGTAGAGTTTAAATAGAGTTAAAAATGTTATATGCCAATAGAATTAATTATCTTAATTGCTTCGTTACTTGTATCTTGGCTGGTGTTTAATTGGGCTTTTAAAGTGTTGAAAGCCAGCATCGGGACAGCGATTGCTTTAGCAGCAATTGTGCTGGCGATGCAATTATTGTTTGGCATCGGGCCCAACCAGCTTTTCCAACACATAATTCATCTGCCGGAAACCCTGGGGAAAATGATTTCAGGCAAATGAATCAATTTAAAATTGGCGATTTTAGATTTTAGATTGGAGGACGAATATAATTGAATGTATGCCAAGGTCTGCTGTGGTGGCACAGATGCCTGTCGCTCAAATAAGTGTCACTCAAAAATGCGACTGGTCGATTCGCGTGGCATTGCTCAGAATAGGGACAAGAGCAAAGAAAAATACAAACTAGCTTAAGAGAAAACTAGAGATACAGATTCGCCTACCGGAAGGCGTGTCGATTAAGCTATGACTCTTCAATCTACCGCTAACTTTTGAAAGGAGAAAGACAATGACAAATCTGAGGAATCTGTTCCGCACACTGGCTTGGGCTTGGGTCATCGTTATCGGCGGATTGATGATTACCCCTGGTGGGATAGACTGTATTGCCTGTGGCCCTCTACTCACCCGATTCATGGGCGTAATTTCAATCCTGATTGGTATTTCAGGATTGGCTATCGGTTTTCGCGAACAGTCTGTTAGTGGCCATTGGTAACAAGTTAGAAGGGAGTAGATTTTGTCAATACCTCTTGGGATAGAAATATTATGGAATAATAATGATA
>NZ_JAUBSF010000205.1:0-2002 GCF_036704615.1 Microcoleus sp. K4-B3 | reverse complement strand
TTATTCATCTTTTTATTCACGATCGAGTATTGCATATAATTGTATCATAGTCTTGATACTCATTTAGGATTGCTATACATGTGTTTGAATCGCCTGTTGCTGTTCTGGGGTCATGGTTCAATCGCCATTAATAAGACACTATTATTCTCGCCTATTTTGCTCAACAATGGCTCAAAGCCACTATTTTACTTTTCTTAAGTATTTATACTTATCGCAAAAGTGACACGCTCCCGGGAATATCAAATACAGATACTTTTCTGATGAGGTGACGACCATGACTAATATCTACCGCTCGCGTTTGACTTCTAGGGGGTTGACTTTCTGTAATTTATACGACCTATTTAGGGCTTGCTGAATAAGCGCCATCAGGTGGCGCTGCCTGAGTTTCGATGGCCAGAACGAGACTCAGGTGCAAGGAAAACAGATAAAATGGCACAGAACCCTTGCACCACCGTTGACACTCGTGTACCGAAAAGTTGACCCAGATGGCACCCTACCAGAAAGCTTTAATTTTCCTCATGGTGGAAAATTAGCCTCAGACAACCGTTGGGTAACGATGGCCCAACTTATTCCCTGGTCGGAATTTGAATCAGAATATGCTCTAAATTTTGCCTCATCTATAGGAGCACCCGCTAAATCTTTTCGGATGGCATTGGGGGCATTAATCATCAAAGAAAAATTAGGAACCAGCGAACGTGAAACCGTAGAACAAATACGGGAAAACCCATACCTACAATACTTTATTGGTCTCTCATCTTACAGCAATGAAATCCCGTTTGATGCCTCTCTATTGGTTCATTTTCGACAAAGAATAAGTATCAATCTGGTCAATAAAGTGAATCAAAAAATGGTGAAAAAGCTCCGAGAAGCCACCACCCCTCAATCTGAATCAAATAAAAAAGAACCAGAAGAACCGAGTGACAGTGTACTCCGAGGAAAATTACTGTTAGATGCGACCTGTGCCAGCGCCGATATTACCTATCCCACAGACATCAGCATTCTCGTTCGAGCCAGGATGCAAACAGAAAAGATTGTAGATATCCTATATAAATCGATTCAAGAACTCTGCAAAAAAAAAACCCGGACCTACCGGAACAAAGCACGTAAAGACTACCTATCCATTACCAAGCAGCGCCGACCGTCGCAGAGTAAAAAAAGAACGGCGATTAAAAAACAACTGCAATACATCAAAAGAAATCTCTCTCATATTGAAAGATTAATCGAGTTAGGAGCTAATTTAAAGAACTTTTGGAGTTTAGACTAAGCAGGTCAAAAAGTGCGCTCGCTGTTCAACTGGCGAACGTTTATCAAGAACGGCGACGGTCGCTGGCGACAAGCTATCAGGTTCAACCATAAGATAGATGGAGCGCGACCGTTGATGTTCTCTTTGACTGCCAACAAGAGAAAAAAAACTGTCTGCGATAGTTTCAACAGACAGCGTAAGGGTAGAAGATTGAGAATTCAGCAAAAAATCTCAAATCTACCTGCATGAAGTTAGAACAATTATACGAATTTCGTCAACTTGCTTATCAATGCCTCGGAAACGCCAAAGATGCCACCTTTGAACTAGCAGATGCGGTGATGACGACCCGCCACGTCTCATGTTTAGGAGATTTTGCTTTGAGTCCTTTATTTCGACGTGAGTGGTCAAGTGTCTACGAGGCGCTGCAAGATTGTAGACCAGACCGAGCAAAATTGATGCAACTATACATCCAACAGATGTCTCAAGTTGAACGTCCAGTATTGGCGATCGATCATACAGCATGGTTGAGACCTCATGCACCTACCCTCAAAGAGCGCACTTACGAACATCAACCCACCGCCTTACCTCATGGCATACCTGTTGGTATCGGTCAAGGTTATAGTACGATTGCCTGGATACCTTCAACCATCGGCAGTTGGGCACTGCCCTTAAGACACGAACGTATTACCAGTTGGGAAAATCCGATCGCTAAAGGCGCTGAACAATTGGCACAAGTGTGTCAATATCTTCAACGTCGAC
>NZ_JAUBSF010000204.1:0-2004 GCF_036704615.1 Microcoleus sp. K4-B3 | reverse complement strand
GCTGCGATGAATAATGACTATATGATGCAAATTCTCAAGTGCTTTTGTCAAGCATGATTGAGATGCTCTTACCCTGGATAGCAAAGACCTATTTACAAATAAATTGGGTCGAAGTTTTCTATCGTGAAGCTCTGATGATGGTGAGGACTCAAAGAATATCAAGTCAGAGATAAACGCAGTTTAATGAGGCATTTAATTTTGGTGTCTTGTGCTTACACTTTCCTTCTCTGGTATACCTTAAGCGGAGGATTAAGACGTAGGTGGGCCAATAAACCTTTAATGGGACTTAGACATTTTAAAGCTCCTAAAGGGGCTGAAGACCACTCGATCGCAAGGGAAAGATGTCCATGACCTACAAATGCCTGAAACCCTTGTAAATAATTGATTTATGCCCAGTCGAGCTAAAAGTCTCTCTCTCGGTTTCAAGCCATTTTTGTCTCATTTTTGGTCTAAGTCCGGTTAAAAACCTTTACAGAGGCGCTCGAAGCGTTTAGAAGAGCGATATCTTTTACGTTTGTGAAGTGAGTAAACGAAAATTGGGACGTATTCTCTGCTTCTAATGCCAGTTCGATGCTCTGTTTGGGCTTGAAATTTGTTTAAGTCCGGTTAGATAACCACAATTAGGTTAATCGTAGTAATAAAGGCAAGTTGTTTATCATCCATAAATAGAGGACTGTCGCACTGACTACCAACAAGCTCTATTACCGGAAATTAACCGGACATCAGCATTACTAACAACTGAGTTTTTTACTCTGTTCTTTCAATGATGATGGTCATGTGAGCGACTAATGCACCTATGGCTCCTATTGCTGCAATGACTGGAAACAAAGCCGCACCGATGACTCCGCCGACTACTCCCACCGTCAGAGGAACTTCTACCAAGATCCGTCCTTCTTCATTTTTGATAATGATGCGGCGGATATTGCCTTCGTGAATCAGTTCTTTAACTTTAGCAACCAAATCGTTGCCGTTAATCTTCAACTCCTCGACGCTAACTTTTTCCTGAGTATAAGCAGGGGTTTCTAAAGGAGTCGTTTCAAAATTAACCTGAGTAACTTTGTCGGCAGAAACTTTTTCAGATACAGGTATTGATTCGAGTTCTCTTGTCCCGACCGGTTCTTGTAGGCGATCTGTAGGTGTCTCCATTTTTTGTTCTCCTTTTAGGTAAAAGTATTTTTGTATAGAATTATTTAGAAATATAACACGCAACTTTTTGTCGATCAATCATTCTTTTGGGTGATATTGCTGCTGGCGCTGTCGTGCTTTTCTCTCTTGCTCTTTGATGGCGAGAGCCTAAAATCCTTCCTGCGTGGGCGTTAGCTGCCGACTTTCCTTGTGCCGCTTGGTTAACTGTCTGCCTCGGGGCCTGACACCGCCCCACCCTTCCAAAACCTCCAATCCAGACAGCCAAAGGATGAGAGCTACATTTACACTCTCACAGACTCAGACTCAACAGGTGTACCGGTTGAAATACTGACATTGTACTGAAAGTGCGATCTTCCAGCCGTTTATAGGGTTAGCACATCTAGCAGGGCAACTCGCACATGGAAACCGTCGCTTACTTTCCTCAAATATCATTTCAATGTAGCTCAGTGCGATCACCCAACAAAATCAGACCCCCCGAGGTTCCTCAAATCAACATCTTAGAGTTTCTAATGAGAATTGCCTAAAATCAAGGAAAAGGAGAAGTAATAACGATCGATATATTATCGCAACCAAACCAACTTCCTCAAATTGAAATGGAGGTTGGGGAAAAGTCTGGTAAAACTCATAGGTTGCACTATTCTCGCTTAACGGGCTCTTCAGCCCGTTCCACAAAGAGTAAATTTTCTTGTGGGTCGTTGCTCTTCTAGCCCGCCCGTAAAAGGCTTATTGAAAATGGTGCAATATCTCAGGTACAATATAATTATTTACTTCTGCTTCTCCTTTACTGGAGTTTAGACTAAAAAATGGTCACAGCTAAAAGTAGCTGCCTTTTAACAGAAGGCAAGCTGTTGCTCAAAA
>NZ_JAUBSF010000203.1:0-2005 GCF_036704615.1 Microcoleus sp. K4-B3 | reverse complement strand
ACATCTCAACTCCTACTTAGATTTACATCCTCATTATACATTATTTATGATTTACAAATCATTTGCGATCGCTATAGATGTATTATCAAGTTTAGCCATCACTCGATTCAGGCCGAATCTTCGTTTGCCTTGTCCGAACTTGCCCTCAATTGCATTTCTAATCCTCTCATCTTCCAACGCTTGCCTCTTTTTTGATTTACTCACATTTGCTGGAGGTCTTCCTAAAGGAAATCCACTAATTCTAATACCTTTTTCTTTACACCACGCTCGGTTATCTCTTGTACGATAAATTCGATCCGCATGAACTGACTCTGGATAATATCCTGTGAACCTATGATATGCTTCTACTTGGGCTTTCAAGTCCCCTGATTCGTTAAAATTATCCCAGCTCATCCGGTCTAAAAATACATATCCTTCAAAACAACTGGCTGATAGTTTGGCTCGCCTCTCTACGCTTTTTCCGGCTTTTCCTCTGACAATAGGACGAATATGGGGTTGACTTAAACTTACTATTCTATCCTCAATGCTCTGTTTATCGTTGTCAAATAACCACTGTTGTTGGCGAGCGACTTCTGTGAGGACTAGCCTGGTTTTATATTGCTTTTTATTCAGACCTTCTAGGAGCGCACCCGCATCAATTAGCTGTTCTATATGAGAAGCGTTTCTTTTGATATATTGAAGTTGTTTTTTAATTGCCTGTCTTCTTTTGTTGCGGGTGGGCCGTCTTTGTTTGGCTACTACTAAGTAGGGCTTGCTGAATATATCGCTCGCGTGTTACGTGGTCTGGGTTAAGAGATCGCGCGATCAAGAGTAAAGTGCAAGATAAACAGGTAGAATACGTCAAAAGCCGTGCATCACCACCTGCGATCGTGTACAAAAAAGCTGAGCTTGCCCCAAGTCCCCCATCCGAGTTTGAACTGCCTTTCGGAGGAAGGTTGTCAGCAGATAACCGTTGGGTAAGAATGGCCCAAATAATCCCGTGGGATGAATTTGAATCAGAATATGCGGCCAACTTCCCCACAGCGTATGGTGCACCAGCTAAATCCTTTCGGATGGCATTGGGGGCATTAATTATTAAAGAAAAATTAGGAAGCGCGCGATCGTGAAACAGTAGAACAGATCCGCGAAAACCCCTATCTGCAATACTTTATCGGTCAATCAAGCTACAGCAATGAACTCGCATTTGACCCATCTCTATTAGTACACTTTCGGCAACGAATTAGTTCCAACCTAATTAATAAAGTGAACGAACGCATGGTTGAAAAAATGCGAGAAATCACGCCAGTCAAAAAAAAAAGGATTCGGACACCAAAAATGAGTCACCCAATCGCGGAAAATTAATCATAGATGCAACCTGCGCCCCAGCCGATATTAGTTATCCGACCGACTTAGGACTATTAAACGGAGCCAGAGTTCATACAGAAAAAATCATAGACATCCTGTATAAACAAATCAAAGAAAAAGGCGATAAAAAACCAAGAACCTACCGTAATCTAGCACGAAAAGACTACTTAGGGCTTGCTGAATAATCGATCGCCAGCCAAGAACAGGTGCGATCGATATCTGAAAGCTCGGTTAAAGATAAGTTTTTCTGTATCGAGTTACCCCAATAATAATTGGGGATTATCTCCAACCTAAAAACAGGTGTTCTTTTTCTAAATAGATATAAAAACACACAAAAAACCCGGCGCCACCAGGTAGAAAGATTCATTACCAAAAAAGTAATTGCAATAACTGTACTAGATGTATTATCAAGTTTAGCCATCACTCGATTCAGGCCGAATCTTCGTTTGCCTTGTCCGAACTTGCCCTCAATTGCATTTCTAATCCTCTCATCTTCCAACGCTTGCCTCTTTTTTGATTTACTCACATTTGCTGGAGGTCTTCCTAAAGGAGGTCCACTAATTCTAATGCCTTTTTCTTTTTTCTTGGGTGCATCTCACTTTGGCAAATACATCAAATTGAAAGTTGACCATTGAGATAAGCACAGCGAAGAGCAAGGATA
>NZ_JAUBSF010000112.1:0-18792 GCF_036704615.1 Microcoleus sp. K4-B3 | reverse complement strand
AATAGATAGTCTAGATGGAAGCTCATAACGGTAAATGTATTAGTAGGTACATTTTACACCATAAACTCAGGAGAGCCATTTGAAGATTCCCCTAGCCCCCCTTAATTAAGCAGGGTGGATAGGGGGGATCTCAAAGTTATCCCTATTACTCGCAGGCTAGAAAAAAAATAAATTCCCTAAAACACTTGACAGATTCGCGAACATATGGCAGAGTAGTAATTCGTGACCGATGCGGAACTGGCGGAATTGGTAGACGCGCATGATTCAGGTTCATGTGGTGCAAGCCTTCCGGGTTCAAGTCCCGGGTTCCGCATTCCAAAGGCAGAAGGAAGTTTGGGGTTAACCCGATACAGGCAATAACCCCATTCGCTCTGCTGAATTAAACAATGCTGACAAGTATTCAAAACCCCCTAGTTAAAGAAATTCGCAAGCTGCACAGCTCGAAGGGACGCAGGGAACAACAATTATTTTTACTCGAAGGGACGCACTTGCTCGAAGAAGCTTGCGCTGCCAAATACCCGCTAGCAACGGTTTGCTGCACTCCCGAATGGCTGGATCAGCACGGGGAACTTTGGCAGCAAGTTGGTAATTTAGCCGATCGCACAGAATTAGTAAGTGCAAAAGTGTTAGAGTCGATCGCCACTACAGTCCAACCCGACGGCATTGTCGCCACCGCACCCCGCACCGCAACAAAACCCGCAAAATTGTCAACTTTAGGAATAGCCCTAGAAACAATCCAAGATCCGGGCAACTTGGGGGCGATCGTCCGCACGGCTGCGGCTGCTAATGCCGACGGTTTGCTGCTGAGCGCAGACAGCGCCGATTTAGACCATCCCAAAGTGCTGCGCGCCTCAGCAGGAGCTTGGTTTAAGCTGCCAATGGCAGTCAGTCCAGATTTAACCGCCGAAGTCTCGGCGTATAAAAATCGAGGAATGCAAATTTTAGCAACCGTCGCCGGGGCCAGTTTAAGTTATTGGGAAGTAGATTTGCGAGTGCCGACTCTGATAGTTTTGGGCAACGAAGGCTCTGGGTTGTCGGCCCAATTGAGGAGTTTCGCCGATCGACAAATCCAAATTCCCCTGAGTCGTGGCGTAGAATCTTTAAATGTGTCGATCGCCGCAGCCCTCATCATGTACGAAGCTCAACGCCAAAGAACTGATTAGACTTATTGCATAAATTTTTGATTGATAAGCAAACCGCAGATAAACGCAGATGCAACGCAGATTCATTTCCAGATAGGAGAGCGAATGCCTGCTATTTAAATCTCTTATTTAATTGTTAATTAATCCTTATCTGTTGGGCGGGTTCATCAATATCTGTAACTTCACATTTATAGTCTTGGACGCACGTGTGGCCTGAAATCGGATTGTTTAACCAAAATACCTCGTTACAGCCCGCAGATTCGCTAAAAAGCCCGGTTTCTTGGGTCGGAGTGCGATCGTCAACTGAAGCTGCCGGGCCTTTAAATTGTATTTTTCACTTCGCTGTGCCCCCAGCCTTTCCTCCCCCGCTCCCCATCTACCCCTCTGAGAGGTGGCGGATTTTGTTTATATTGATGCAAACTGTAAAGCCAGGAAAGCGGATACTGTCGTATCAACAGTTCAGGCTGGCATGAAATAAATATGAAGAAGTGTAGGCAAGTGCTCTCACAAATGTTAAGATTCTTAACATAACGTAGTATTGTGCACGCCCCAACCAAAACCTAACCTGAGACGGTGCTGACTGGGAGTAGTAGCTAGCTACCATAAAATTAAGCCTCTTTAAATGGAAGGAAAGCGCAAGTCCCCGCCCGCTTTCCTTCCCAGCTAAAGCTAGGGGTTTGCGACTACCGCAAACCTTTAGAGGCACAGATCCTCAGCGGGAAAAGCTCATGAAAACTCTTAAGTCCTCAGATACAGATTCTGTTCGCGCTTACTTGCGGGAAATCGGCCGCGTTCCCTTGTTGACCCATGAGCAAGAAATACTCTACGGGAAACAGGTACAGCGCTCAACCGCACTGCATCAGGAGAAAAATATTTTAGCCGAAGAGTTAGGCCGCGACCCGACGGCGGCTGAATGGGCACAGGCAGTTGGGCTGTCTGAGGCACAGTTGCAGCGGACGATCGAACACGGGGAAAGGGCAAAGCGCCAAATGGTGGAAGCGAATCTCCGCCTGGTAGTGTCTGTTGCCAAAAAATATATCAAGCGCAACGTAGATTTACTGGATCTAATTCAGGAAGGCACGATCGGGATGCAGCGGGGAGTAGAAAAATTTGACCCGACTAAGGGCTACAGATTTTCTACTTATGCTTATTGGTGGATTCGTCAGGCAATTACTCGGGCCATCGCCGAAAAAGGTCGCACCATCCGCTTACCCATCCACATCACCGAAAAGCTCAACAAAATTAAAAAGGCTCAGCGCCAACTTGCTCAACAGCTCGGTCGCGCGGCCACGGCTGCTGAATTGGCATCAGAGCTAGAATTGACTCCCAAACAGATTCGCGAATATCTCGATCGCGCGCGCCTGCCACTTTCCCTGGACTTGCGCGTGGGAGACAATCAAGATACAGAGTTGGGCGATTTGTTGGAAGATACGGGTACTACCCCGGAAGATTTTGCCCTGCAATCTTCCCTGCGGACTGACTTAGACCACCTGATGGCGGAACTGACTCAGCAACAGCGAGAAGTGCTCGCCTTGCGGTTCGGTTTAGAAGACGGGCAAACCTTAACTTTGGCAAAAATAGGCGATCGTCTCAACATCAGTCGGGAACGAGTGCGGCAAATAGAACGGGAAGCTTTGACCAAACTCCGCAAGCGCAAGCAAGATATCAACGATTATCTAGCCAGCTAGCTAGATTGGGGATTGGCGATCGGACATTTCGCCCACTCGCCATCCCCAATCTAAAATCGTAAAAACCGCCGCTTTTAATTCGGTTGTGCCCACTTGGTTGCTACGACTGTCCTGCTACATTAGTAATTACTTAGTAATAAAGATCAGCAGCGATCGGATAAGGGTTATTTAATTTAACCGCCCGCGTCTAACATAACAAGCTGTCTCTGAAACGGAGGTACTCGTGAGCAACTCATCTAATAAATCCCCAGAATTCTTTGAAGAAGACGGAGAAAATGCCAACTTATTATGGCAATACGTGCAGTCCATGGCTCCCGACACAGTTTCTCAGTTGTCTAAGCCGACTTCTCACGAAGTGTTTCAAGTAATGGAGCGAAATATTGTTGGACTTTTGGGCAATTTGCCTTCGGAACACTTCGGGGTGACAGTTACTACCAGTCGCGAACATTTGGGTAGATTGCTCGCCTCGGCTATGATTAGCGGTTATTTCCTGAAAAATGCCGAACAGCGAATGACTTTTGAAAAGTCCATACAAGCCAGTGAGAGACACGGCTCGGACGATTAGTAGATTCTTAACATTTAAGTGGTAAAAATGTCAAGCCCCCCCTCGCAAGATGGGGGCTTAATATTTTTGATTTTTGATTTTTGATGGTGGATTTTAGATTAAATAATTGAATAATTATTGATATTATTCTTAAATTCCCAATTCGCAATTCCCAATTTCCAATTCCCAATTCCTAATTAATATGTCTCTTTCTCCTGTTGCCCACAAAGTTATAGGCGTTGCTGCAATCTGGAACGATCGCCAACAAATTTTGATTGACAAGCGCCGACAACACGGACTGCACGGGGGTTTCTGGGAGTTTCCTGGCGGTAAAATAGAGCCTGGGGAAACAATCGAAGCTTGCATAGAACGGGAAATTATGGAGGAGTTGGGGATTGTGGTAGAAGTTGGCGATCGCCTGATTACAATTGACCACGACTACACTAAATTTACAGTTAGACTATACGTGCACCACTGCCGCCACATCAGCGGGGAACCGCAAACGATCGAATGCGATGAAATTCGCTGGGTGACACTCGACGAAATTGACCAATTTACTTTTCCCAAGGCAAACGCACAGATTATTGCTGCACTGCGGAAAAGTTGAGCTGTATACCAGAAGTAATAAGCAAGAAGCAATCTTCCGCAAGGGTTTTAGGAATTAAGAACGTCCTAACCGTCTGGCGCGGTTGCTGTAATATCAAATTCGGTTGCTACTGACAACGGTTAACTGACAACTGACAACGGTTAACTGACAATTGACAGCTAACTTTTATTTTTGGACGGGCAGAGTAAAGTGAAAACAACTGCCTCTATCGGGTACAGAGTCTACCCAAATTTGACCGTAGTGGGCGCGGATGATGCCTTGACACAGAGACAGTCCAATGCCGTAACCGTCTGTTGATTTATCTCGCTGCAAGCGAAAGCTGTCTTCAAAAATGCTCGCGCAATCTTCTTCAGGAATACCCGGGCCGCTGTTGCAAATGCTGACTTGAACTTTGTAAGCGGTGCGGTGGAGAATTGAAAGATTAACAGTTCCTCGGTCTGGCGTGTACTTGCTGGCGTTGTCAAGCAGGTTGACTATGACTTGTTTGATGCGATCGGGATCGGCATAAACCAAGGGCAAATCTGTGGGAATGTCTGTTTCTAAGTTCAGACTTTTCGCCTGAAATTTGTCTTGAAATTGCAAAATTACATCTTGACAAATCGCCCCCAGTTCGATTCTTTTTGGTTCAATGTGGAGTTGAGCATTTGTACCCCGGGCTGCTTGCAGGATATCTGTAATCATACGATCGACAATTCGGATTTGGCGGCGGGCTTGTTTCATCAAATGAGCCGCCAGACTCGGTGTCAAACGCGACTTTTCTCCCTGTTTCACCTTCTGACTAGACTCCAAAGTCTCCAAAGCCAAAGATGCGGCCGTCAAGGGATTGCGCAAGTCGTGAGCTAGCATCGCAATAATCCGGTCTTTCAACTGCAACTGCTCTTGCAGGTGTTCTTTTTCCTGTTTGAGGCGAAAAACTTCATCAGAAAGCTGCACAATTTCGGCGGCGCAAGCAACGGAATAGATGGGTTTTGGGTCAGTCAGGGCTTCAGCAAGAGCTGGGGCAGACTGTTGCTGAGCTGCGTATTCCTCTACAGAACGCTTCCAGCGGGGCCACCAGTGTTCGAGTTGGGCGATCAAATTGCTGCCGGCGAGAGTTTGTCGGGGATCGGGATGAATTTTGAGCAGCGAAGGAGTTGCTACAAGTTTAAAGTGTTCGGCTAAATCGGGCTGTTCTCCTACGTCGATGATTTGAAGCTCAAAGTCGCACTCTGCCTTCAAATCCTTTAGGGACTTGCGGATGTGTCTGGTCTGTTCCCTGGAAGAGGGACGCTTGTCTACGAACAGCAAAAGCTGTAAAAGCGGTGCGGAATGGGCCGGCTGTTCGGGAGAACAGTCAGTGCCGCTGGTGCCTGGTGTTGGATGGACGTTGTTGAGCTTTTCGATCGGGTGAAAATAATTGAGCATTGCCGAGCCGAGTTATTTCACTTCTACTTTAATTTAATACTTACTTTAGATTTATGCTATTGTCCGATAATTTCATTACAGGCGGGCAGATGATATTTTTGAGATGGAAGAAAAATGAGTCGCTGCGGGTGGTGGTTCAAGTGGCGGCCGCCTTTTTTGTGCTGTGCCTGTTGCTGACGCTGCACCGCTACTACAGCTTTTACGCTACTTACGACCAAGGCATTTTCAATCAACTTTTTTGGAACGGCACTCGGGGTCACTTGTTTGAGAGTTCCCTATCTTCGGCTTTGTCCACTAATGTCGTTCATCAAAACCAGCTCCCGGAAGTATCTTACTATCGGTTGGGGCAGCATTTCACCCCGGCGCTGATGCTGTGGCTGCCAATTTACTCGCTGTTTCCCTCGCCCGTCACTTTGACTGTGTTGCAGGTGACTTTAATTACGGCGGCTGGAGGAGTGCTCTGGGCTCTCGCCAGACACTATCTGGAACCGAGGCTGTCGGCGACAATTGTTGTGAGCTATTACTGCGCTAACGCGGTCATCGGCCCGACTTTGGGCAATTTTCACGATGTTTGTCAAATTCCGCTGTATGTCTTTGGCTTGCTGCTGGCGATGGAGAAGCGCTGGTGGTGGCTGTTTGGGATTCTGGCCACTTTAATTTTGGCCGTGCGAGAAGATGCGGGAATTGTTTTATTTGGCGTCGGATTTTACATGATTTTCAGTCGGCGCTACCCTTGGACTGGTTTGGCTGTCTGCATACTAAGTTTTGGTTACACGATCGTCCTGACTAATCTGATTATGCCTTTGTTTTCTGCTGATATATCCCAGCGGTTTATGATGGAGCGCTTCGGTCAATATGCCGATGGAGATGAAGCTTCGACTCTTGAAATTATTTGGGGAATGGTTAGCAATCCCGGGCGCTTGGTGGCTCAATTATTTACGCCGTTTTTTGGTAAGATTAGATACCTGCTTGGCCAGTGGTTGCCATTAGCTTTGGTTCCAACTTTCGCGCCTGCGTCTTGGATGATAGCTGGATTTCCGCTGCTGAAGCTATTTTTAGCGAAAGGAGAGTCGGTGCTGGCGATTAATATTCGCTATGCGATGACTGTGGTTCCAGGGCTTTTTTATGGGGCGATTCTGTGGTGGGCTCAGCGTCAAAAGGAAGAAGATAGAATGGTGAAAGAGGAAAGAATGTTTTTGCGTTTTCCTTCTGCTTTATTTCCTCTGCCTTCGTCTTCAAAGTTTCGCCGCTTTTGGGCGTTTTGCATCTGCTTGTCGCTATTTTTTACCTTCACGTCTAACCCAAACCGGACTTTTTCTTGGATTTTGCCCGATGCGATCGATCCTTGGGTGCAGGTTCCTCTCGTCAGACAGTGGCAGCACGTATCTCAAGTGCGGCCGCTGTTGGATCAAATTCCTGCTGATGCTAGCGTGGCAGCGACGAATACTATTGTGCCGATTTTGTCAAGCCGCCGGGAAATTCTCAGGTTTCCGATGTTTGAACTGCGCAATGATGCGGGGAAGGCAGTGAAGATGGAATATGTAATTGCCGATATCTGGCAGTTGCAGCAGTATCAGGCTGCGTTTCGCGGGGAACGGGGACAGTTGCGGGAGATCGTACCGGCGATCGATCGAATGTCCAAATCAGGAGAGTACGGAATTGTTGGCTTTGAAGACGGCGCGATTTTGATGCGTCAGGGTGCTGTTTCTAACTCTGCATCGGCTGCTGCTTGGACCGGTTTTCGCCGTGAATTGGAGCCGATTTTGAAGAAAGGGTAGGCGGATAGACGCGATCGCCATTGCTTCCTTCTGTGGCACAAATCTTGAGGAAACCTGTGTTTTCAGGCAATGGCGATCGAGCCATTTCCTGCAAAAACCCGGTTTCTGCATGATTTTCCGTCCTTGTTGCTGCCGCAAGTCAGGGATTGGGCATAAACTTGCGATCGACTAAAATTTGAGGCTGATTATCATACAATAAATCTGTCAATTCTAAACATTAAGATATATAAAATCTTTGGAGGGCAAAAAGATGAAAATTTTGGTATTGGCATGGGAGTTTCCTCCCAGAATCGTAGGCGGTATCGCCCGCCACGTAGCGGAACTGTATCCAGAATTAGTGAAGCTGGGCCACTCAATTCACTTAATTACAGTCGAGTTCGGCCACGCGCCTATGTACGAAGTAGTGGAAGGAATACGGGTGCATCGGGTGGTGGTGGGACACGCCAGGGACTTTTTTCACTGGGTAGCGAACCTCAATCAAAGCATGGGCAAACAAGGCGGCAAACTAATGCTGGAGGAAGGCCCCTTTGATATCATCCACGCTCACGATTGGTTGGTGGGAGATGCGGCGATCGCCCTCAAGCATACCTTTAAAGTACCGCTAATTGCCACCATCCACGCCACCGAATACGGGCGCTTCAACGGCATCCACAATGAGGGGCAGCGCTACATTAACGCCAAGGAAAACGACCTCGCTTACAACGCTTGGCGGATAATTGTTTGCAGCGATTATATGCGACGGGAAGCCGAACGGGTACTATCAACCCCGTGGAACAAAATAGAGGTAATTTACAATGGAATTAGGTCGGAAAAAAAGCCGCGATGGCACGAATTTGACGCGATGAACTTCCGCCGCCAGTTTGCGACAGACGACGAAAAAATAGTATATTATGTAGGAAGAATTAGCTACGAAAAAGGCATTGCTGTATTTCTAAATGCTGCACCTAAAGTAATTTGGGAAATGGGGGGCAAAGCGAAAATTGTGATTGTTGGCGGCGGCAATACAGACCATCTAAAACATTTGGCTTGGCATTTAGGAATTTGGAATAAGTGTTATTTTACAGGCTTCATGTTTGAGGAACATCTCGACAAATTCCAGACGGTGGCTGACTGTGCGGTTTTCCCCAGTCTTTACGAACCTTTTGGGATTGTAGCGTTAGAAAGCTTTGCTGCAAGAGTGCCGGTGGTGGTTTCGGATGCGGGCGGACTTCCAGAGGTGGTGCTGCACACTAAAACGGGCGTTGTTACTGAGGCCAACAATCGGGATTCTTTGGCCTGGGGAATTTTGGAGGTGCTGAAAAATCCGGGTTACGCGCGGTGGTTGGTTGACAATGCTTATGAGGATTTGGAACGCCGATTTAGTTGGCAGAAGTTGGCGATGGAAACCCAGTGGGTTTATGACCGGGTGGTGGAGGAAAGGGCTGAGGTTGATTGGTAAGAATGCTGTTTTTTGACAGTTGATAGTTGACGGTTGACAGTTGACGGTTGACTGTTGACAGTTGACAGTTGACGGTTGACAGTGAGTCGAATATCAACTTTTTTGGTGCAAATATTAAGAATTTGTAACACAATGATAGAGACACTCGAACTTACTTTGAGTGCATTCAGACAATTTAAAGGGAATTAGCATCTTGAATATTTTTAGGGACATAGATCCCCAACCCAGACGCGGCTTGCTGACTTTATTCACCGCAGGCCTGCTATTCTGGTCGAGTTTGGCTTCGCTACTGCCAACTTTGCCCCTGTACGTTCAATTTGTGGGCGGCACAAAACAGCAAATTGGCTTTGTGATGGGTGCATTTGCGATCGGACTTTTGCTATCGAGGCCGCAGTTGGGTAAAATAGCCGACAGCAGGGGGCGAAAACAAGTTTTGCTTCTCGGTGCGTCAGTCGCTGCGATCGCCCCTCTGGGCTACCTGTTAGCTCAATCTATCCCCTTACTGTTATTTATCCGGGCTTTTCACGGCATTAGCATCGCCGCTTTTACCACAGCTTACAGCGCTTTGGTAACAGATTTGTCGCCGCCAGGAAAGCGGGGCGAATTAATCGGTTACATGAGCTTGGTGAGCCCTATTGGTCTAGCATTTGGCCCGGCTATTGGCGGATTTGTGCAAGCTTGGGTTGGTTATACTCCTTTGTTTGCGATGTCGGCGGCTTTCGCTGCAACGGCTGTATTTTTTACCTGCAAAATTGCGGAACCTAATTTTGCAGATTTAACAAAATCGGACTCGCTATCTGAGGACAAAAATAGCCAAAAATACTGGAAAATGCTCTGGAATCCTAGAGTTCGGATTCCGGCTTTAGTGTTATTGGTGGTTGGTTTAGTATTTGGAACTTTGAGCACTTTTATGCCTTTGTTTATCCAAGAAACCAAGGCTAATTTGAATCCTGGATTATTTTATTCTACGGCTGCTATCGCCAGTTTCGGTATGCGCTTAGTCACGGGACGGGCTTCGGACAAATACGGCCGCGGCTTGTTTATTTCTGGCGGCTTAATCTGTTATGCCCTGTCGATGTTATTGTTGTATTTTGCTAACAGCAGCAATGCTTTTTTAATCTCAGCTTTGGTTGAAGGTTGCGCCGGCGGTACGGTTTTGCCGATGATGGTAACGCTGATGTCGGACAGGTGCGAACCTCATGAAAGGGGCCGCTTGTTTTCGCTTTGTATTGGCGGATTTGATTTGGGGATTGCGGTTGCGGGGCCGACTTTAGGTTTTGTCGCGGAACAAGTTGGCTACAGAAATATGTTTGGTTTTGCGGCTGGCCTTGCTGGCTTGGCTTTGCTGGTTTTTATTACTCAGTCTAGCAAGGGCTTGTCTAATTCGATGAAATTTGCGATCGGTCGAGGCAAAGATATTTATGCTTTGAATCAGTAAACGTACCAAATTAAAAAAGTTATGAGTTTTAAGTCGTGAGTTGAATTAATTTCTTAATTCAAAACTCAGAACTCAAAACTCATAACTTTTGATAATGGGCTTGGAGGGATTCGAACCCCCGACCTCATGGTTCGTAGCCATGCACTCTATCCAACTAAGCTACAAGCCCCTGTTGAGTTCAGATTTAATCTAAAATTGATTAAGTTCTTTTCTCACAGAATCTAACAGTAACACCATTACCAAAATAATGCAAGACCTTTCGCCAACTTTTTCTAAATTGCCCGATGCGGCACAGCTAACTCACCTCGACAGCAGCGGTGAAGCCCAAATGGTGGACGTTTCGGCGAAGATGCCGACTGTGCGACAAGCTGTGGCCGCTGCGAGGGTGCGGATGTTACCGGAGACTTTTGCGGCGATTGAAGCGGGGAATGCGCCGAAAGGTGATGTGTTGGGCACTGCCAGGTTGGCTGGAATTATGGCGGCGAAACAGACGGCGAATTTGATTCCTCTGTGTCACCCTCTGCCGCTGAGTAGTGTGGAGGTGCAGGTGATAGCGGATGCTGGGTTGCCGGGGTATCAAATTCGGGCGACGGTGAAAATTAAGGCGGAAACAGGGGTGGAAATGGAGGCGCTGACGGCGGTTTCGGTGGCGGCGCTGACTCTGTACGATATGGCGAAAGGATTGGAAAAGTCGATCGCCATTGAATCGATTCGACTGGTGAGTAAAAGTGGCGGCAAGTCAGGAGACTATGAAAATTTAGAGGCATAAGTTTCCTGCCTTGAGAGGGATGCAGAATTCAAAAAGCTGCACTTAAGATTAAAATAGGCAGAGAACTACTAATATCAAGTGAAAAACTATGCCTCCTCGTTGGCCCCGCAAACCCGATCGCAATGATCCAGAGTACCGCCGTTTAGATGACCGGATGAATTTTGCTATCCACGTCGGTCTTTTTTCTGCTACCAATTCTGGTTTGTGGTTTGTTCACAATTTGCAAAAGGCTGATTGGCCTTGGGCAATTTCGGTAACGGGTGGATGGGCTCTAGTAGTTTTGGCCCACGCGATTTACCATTTTGCGATCGCCGATTATTCGCCCCTCACCAAAGATTCTGGCTGAAGGCAGTTGTCGGCGATTTGTTAAGTCTTTTGATTGATAACAAATAACTTTCTGCTTTTTGATATGGCTAATACTACACAGGCGATCGAATCCTTAGCAGCCGAAATCGGCGAAAATGTCTACATTGACATTGCCAAATGGCATTTGTATCTGAGAGATGCCCACCTGCATACAGTTGTTGCTGAACAACTTTACCGGATGCTGGAAGATGGAAATATAGATGCTGACAGAGTTGGACAAGTTTTGCAAGGAATTCCAGTCAAGTTGGGCGGCGGCAAGCGAGAAGTGCCGCTGGCAGATTTGATTCCGATGCAGTGTCAAGTTCAGTTGATGGATGTGCTTGAGGAATTTCAGCGGAATATGTGATCTCAATTGTTGATTTGGATTTAAGTGCGATCGCCTTTTTTGGTCTTTTTTGATCGAAGGGGCGATCGCACTTTTGTTGATTCCTTGAATCTGCCGCAAATTTCGGATATTTATTTGCGAAAACGGCCACGAATGCGATCGACAAACATATCAACTTCCGGCAACTTCATCTGACTGACAAACAGGGCAAAAACTCCTAACCCTACAAAACTTGCTACACTCAACTGCACTAATTGAATTACCAAACCTTCAGTACCCAAAACTCTTTGACAGGCTTGCAGAGTAGCCAAGGTAACGAAAGCAGTTAGAAAACTGCCAGAAGTTAACCCCAGAAAAGGCAAACTCCACTCCCGCCAAGGCAGGCCGCCCAGCTTTTTATCTAATAAGTATAAAAGCATAACCATCGAAAGAAGATTCACTCCCACCGTCGCCAAAACTAACCCGGGCGCGCCATAAGCTCCTACTAACAAATAATCCAGCAATCCGTTAAAAAAGATATTGATAATACTGACGCGAAAAGGGGTTTCTCCGTCTCCCAAAGCGTAAAATACCCGTACCACAACGTCGCGTCCCAAATACACAAACATTCCAATACTGTAAGCCATCAATATCGGCGTGACAAACTGCGAGGCTGACCGATCGAAAGCATAGCGTTCGTAAACAACGCGGACGATCGGCCCGGCAAGTGTTACCATTAAAGCGCTCAGGGGCAGCATCGTAATCCCGGTCAAAATTAAAGATTGACGAATTTTATTTTTTAATTCCGGCCAGTCTTTGGGTTCGGTGAGGCGAGAAAATATCGGCAAAAATGGTACTAAAATTACATTAGAAATGATGCCTAAAGGAGTCATAACTAACAACCCGCTGTAACCCATCGCAGAGGCAGCTTGAGGGATGAAGGATGCGAAAAATAGGTCTGTATAGACATTGATTTGCAGCATTCCTGAGGATAAGGTAGCAGGAACCATCACCTTAATTACTTCTTGCACTCCGGGGCGTTTAAAATTAAACCGCAAACGCAATGTTCCCAAGCCCGCGCGCCACTGCGTCACCAGTTGCACCAACCACTGCAAAACTGCTCCCGCTAGGGTTCCCCAAGCTAACACTAAGCCGCCAATTAGTGCGTATTCTGGCTGAATAATTTTATCTCCGATTTGCCATGCGAGAATCCCTAAACCGCCGACAAGTGCAACGCTGGAAAATAAAGGACTAATCGAAGGCAGCCAGTACATATCGGCGGCGTTGAGAGTTCCGAAACCAATGCCGATTAAGCCTGAAAGTAATGCCATCGGCGCCATAATCCGAAATTGCTGGACGGCAATGGCTTTAATTTGTAAACCTTCTGCTGTTCTATTTAATCCAGGTGCCACCAAATCTATCAGCGGATCGGCAAAAATAATTAAAGCGACTGTTACCAACAGCAGCAAGCCGCCGACTAACGTGGTGATAGTCTCGACTAAGGGTGCTGCTTCTTTTTTGTCGCGGCGGGCTAAAACGCTGACTATGGCGCTGTGAAATGGCCCGTTAATGCCTCCGAGCAAAATAAATAAGAAACCAGGGATGACGTAGGCGTAGTTGTAGGCATCGACGGCGACACCGACTCCAAAGGCTGCGGCGATCGCAATTTGACGCACCAACCCGAAAACTTTGCTAATGAGAGTGGCGACTGCGACAATGCCCGCAATGCCTGCGAGGGAACGAGATGGCTTCTGTAATTGTGACACAAATGGTTACAAACGCTAATGCTAAAAGGATTCACTTATTTTAATCGCGAATCGGGAGAATCATATCATGAACTCAGAAAACTTCTAGGCAGAATTGGGCTTATACCAATTTTATCGATATTACTGACTTGCGGAAATTCAATAATCGATCGGGACTCTTCGTCCTGACTGCAAACCGTCGTTTCGTGCTATGATGCGTCAATCTAAAATCTAAAATCTAAAATCTAAAATCTAATGACCGTGCTGAAACTTTATCACAATCCGCTCTCGACTAACAGCCGCCGCGTCTGGATCGCTTTGCTCGAAAAAGAGATTACGTTTGAATTAGTGCCGCTCAAATTAAATGGCGATCAATTTCAACCTGATTTTTTGGCAATTAGCCCTTTTCATCACGTACCAGTTTTAGCGGATGGCGATTTTCACATTATAGAAACTTTAGCAATTCTTGACTATCTAGAAGCTAAATATCCCGCGCCAGCCCTGCTACCGGAGGATGCGAAAGCAAGAGCGATCGTCCGCATGGTGGAAATGGTGACAGTGAACGAGTTGACAGCGGCGATGAGTCCTTTGGTACGCCAGACTTTCGGCGGCGAAGCCGACGCGCAGCAGTTGGAGACAGCACAGCAACAAGTAGCTACCGTACTAAGGTTTTTTGAGGGTTTGTTGGGCGATAAAACTTTTTTGGGCAGCAACGATGGAATTAGTTTAGCCGATGTTGTTGCGGGAGTTTCGGTCCCGTGGCTGCCTAGTTTGGGCCTAGCTTTGGACGAGTATCCCAAGTTGCAGGCTTGGTGCGATCGCCTAAATTCCCGCGATTCTTGGCAAAAAACTCAAGCCAGTCCCGAATTAGTAGAAGCTTTTAAAGCCCAAATGAAACAGTTGATGAAAGGCAAGCAAAAGCAGCCTTTGAATGAGGAGATAAATGAGTTGATAAAAGAAGATAAATAACAGAGAATTTATATATGTTAGATTCCCAAATTTTTGAAGAAGTCGGGAATCTGGGTATTCTGTTATAGGTAAAATCTAAAATCTAAAATCTAAAATCTAAAATCGAATGACTGACTTAATTTACAAATATCCCGCTTTATTACCCGGAATTCTCATCAAGCGGTACAAGCGATTTTTCGCAGAAATCGAATTAACCACGGGAGAAATCATCACCGCACACTGTCCGAATACTGGCCCGATGACTGGTGTTTGCATTCCCGGAAATCCCGTGCTGGTATCTAGCAGCAACAATCCCAAACGCAAGTTGGCTTATACTTGGGAATTAATTAAACTGTGCGACACCGAACCAACTTGGGTGGGAGTTAATACGGGTTTGCCGAATCGAGTAATTAAGTTAGCTTTGGAATTAGGCTTGTTTCCCGAGTTGGGTAATTACAGTTTAATTCAACCAGAAGTTGTTTACGGGCTAGACAAAAAAAGCAGAGTTGATTTTTGGTTGACTGGCGATACTAAACCAATTTTTCTGGAAGTTAAAAATACAACTTGGGCAAAAGAAAGCTTAGCTTTATTTCCCGATACAGTCACAGAAAGAGGACAGAAACATTTGAGAGAATTGATCGAAGTGGTGCGGCAGGGTTCGAGGGCTGTAATGCTGTATTTTATTAATCGCGGGGATTGTACTGATTTTGCTCCCGGGGATAGTGCCGATCGCCTTTACGGAGAATTGTTCAGACAGGCGATCGGTGAAGGTGTAGAAATTTTGCCCTGTCGGTTCGACGTGACACCAGCAGGTGTTCGCTATTTGGGGTTAGCAAAACTGGATCTACTAACCCTTAAATGATTGATTAGTTTAAATTGCCTGCATTTCTCGATCGATCTCGACACTAGCCACGCCCGGTACGCTCTTTAGTCCTTCTAGCTTCGACTGAGAAACTTCTCCAGTAACGATACCAATCACAGGCAGCACCTCATCCACTTTCATTCCCGCCGATTCTAAGGCAGTGACAACCGATTGAATTACCGATATGTTTTGATCGTCAACAGTCACTATGATGCGCTGTACTTGTTCGTCAGACATTTTTAGCATCCTTTGGAGTAAATCCATTGCGCTATTGTAAATTGTCTTCTGTTAGATCCCCGCAGGCTTAAAGTGCTGCGGGGATTTGGGTATTCTGTATTACGGAGCTTGTAGCAACCCACTTCCGACACGATCGTTTGGTAATGGTAGTGCCATAGCATGGGAAGTTAAAAATTGCCAAAGTTGAGAACCTCGTTTACCAGTCCATTGGCCATACAAGGCCGCAAGCCCAGCTATGTGAGGAGTAGCCATACTGGTGCCATTGAAAGCAGCATAACGCCCTTTATTCATAGGCACTGATGAGTATACTTTCACTCCTGGAGCCGCGATATTAACTTTAGCTCCTAGAGATACGCCAGAGGTAGCGGAGAACGTAGCCGCTTGGAGGCAGTTATCGACGGCTGCAACAGCCATAATCGACGGGCTATTCGCTGGTTGTCCGACTTTTCCGGCTGGCCCGTTGTTGCCCGCGGCTGCCACGATGAGACACCCATTTTGCAGTGCCCGACGGCCGACAGTTTCGTAGGCAGTAGACGGTGTTGGAGTCTCGTTTCCTAAGGACATCGAGATCACTTGACACCCGTTGACGATCGCCCATTCCATCCCAGCCAGAATCCAGCCACTAGCGCCACTACCGGCATTGCTCAACACTTTACCGACATAAATGGTCGATTCGTAAGCGATCCCGTACCGCCGGCCATTCAGATCCTTGAACCCGCACGCTGTCCCGATGCAGTGGGTACCGTGACCCATCTCATCTTGTACGTCCTCCCCAGGCACGAAGGACTTCGATACGATCGATCGGCCCGAGAAGTCAGGATGCAATAAATCCATCCCTGTATCCAGCACCGCAACTTTGATTCCGCTACCAGTCAGCAGAGACTTCATCACCTTCGTTGCTTTCAGACCCCAAGTAGATTCCGTATCATCAGAAAAACATTCTTGGCCCCCGATTCCTGCTACCTCTGTAGTAGTGGCTTTCTCATATAGGTTATTCACCGCATCGCGATAGCCCCGCAAATACTCTGCCGACAATCCATCGCTAATGGCGTAGAAAGTGCGCTCCGGTTCGATCGCCAGAATGGCCGAATCCTCTCCCGCTGATGTCATGATGCTGCTGAAAGCCCCTTCGTCTAACGAGACGACGGCCACGCCGAGAGTGGGAAACACCGCTCCCCCTGCTGCTTCAATTTGGCTGAAGTCTAGAGCAGACTCGGGGAAATCGCCAGCATTTGCCAGGCCTGTGATGCCAGTTTGGTCGTTCAGAAGGTCTAACCCTTCTGTCACCGCATCTTCGCGGAAAGTAATAATGTAACGCCCTGTCGTTTCATCGGCTTGGGCAGTTTCTGGGATGGGAAAACTAGGTTGTTCAGACATAAAATACCTCTGATTGAGTGTTATTAGAAATCCATGACAGTTTTTCTGACATGAATCTCTACTTTTTTTGATGCTGACTCGACTTATTTAGGACTTACGCAGCAATTTTTACATTATTTGTGGGGTAAGGTGCGGTGTGCTGCGCCCTACAGATACACTTTGTGCGTAAGTCCTGTTCTGTTTACTCAGCTATTTTGCTAATTTGATGGTAAAGTTCGTCATCTAACCGTCCTTCTCCTGTCTGGATCAGCCATTTTTCTAAAGTACGGTTTTTATCGGTAAATTGTTGGGATTTATCATTACCTCTAGCCACGACCAATCCATTATAAATCACAATTTCCCGATCGCCATCTACCTCTTCACCACTTTTTCCGACAATCAAACCACGATACCCCAATCCTTCATTAACAGATCCTTCTCCTTTATGTGTAGACAATGATTGAAACCGCTGTGTAAATTCCTGAGATTCTTGTACTGTCAAGTCCCAATGTGGGTTTGGTCTGCCACTAAACATATCCACTTCTACTTGCATCTTTTTGTCTCCTAAAGCTGTGACCGAACATCCAAGCAAAGTCACCAAAAACATTAAAAAACCCAAGCCAATTATCCTTTCTAGATATGTGGTGAATGAATAAGCCCGTTGCATGGTCTTCTTCTCCAGTGTGGCGAACCCACATTCCGCAGTGCTATAGATTCTATTTAATCTTTTGGCTCTTACAAGTGTAAAAGTAGCCGCAGAAGATGGTGTAAGGCCCACGGTTACAGGTAGCTGGATTAGTGATGACTATGCCACTGTTATCTATGTTCCTCGCCGCTGTCGAACCCGGTTTGTGACCCCAAAATCCTTCTCGCATTTTGCGATACCAGTGGAAATCAACAAAGCCCGGGCCAGGAGCGATAACCAGTGCTACTAAATAGCGAGGGGCTTGTGAAGCGGGGAAACAATCGTAGCGTTTGTGCAATCCATCACACAGGGAAGCTTTGGTAACTTCTACGCAATTAATTGCGGTGTACTGATGTCCACATCCTTTTCCTGGTTGGGCAAAAGTATCTGTTCGCTTGTTGCTCGCATAGTTATAGCAGTTGTTGTTCTGCCGGATTACGGGGTTGTTGTTCCAAAAGCCGGGGTTATAGGGCGAAGTATCATAAAAGCAGGTAGCAGCCACCTCACTTGAGGCTTCTACGGCCATGTTTGGTAAGTCTTCAACATCAGAGACTGAAAGTCGGCTGCTGGTTTCCAGTTGTTGTCGCAGGAAATTCTGCAACATTTCATCTAAAGGTAGTTCTTCTCCGAAAGCCGATGCTTCTGGAGATGATTCTGCACTGCTCATTAAGCCGATCAAACGCTCAGCAATCTCGTTTGCTTTATCGCTAGCAGCACTCGCACCTGCTGCCATATAGATACTAGCGGGTAGTTCAAAGTCTTGGGCAAGCTCGTCAGAGAGGGGTTCAATGGTGAAACCGCGAAACCCTAATCCAGCATCAGCAGAAGCTGCCTCGGCTACAATGCTACGATTGTTAGCAATCTCTTTGAGCGTAGTTCGAGCTTCTTCCTCGTCTGTAATAATCCACTCTGGAGCGGGTCTTCCGGAAAATATATCGGCAGTAATCCGTAACATACTTAACCTCTTTTTTGAGTATTTTTCAGCAAACAAACTCTACCTTAAGGTTGTCAAATAACTATAGATAACAACCTTGGTCGTGAGTGCTTTTTAAGCTGATTTTCAAAACTGGATAACAGCTTTTGATCTCATACTCCTCAAAATAAACTTGGAGAGCAATACGACGATCGGCGTATAGGATTATGAAGATATTGCAACAAATTCTGCCTGTTTTTGGCATAGCTTTTGTCAAACGCTGGTTTGCTGAGCAATCCGGGAATAAACCCCAGCGCCAAGCCTTGCGTTTATGGCGTGGGGTTTCCGGTGAAGCAGCTAGTTACAAACAGATAATCGTGCCGCTCTTAGAAACACACTTCCACTTCGAGAAAGGAGTCGTCCGATAACAAGCCTGTGCTTTATATAGTCATTTCAAATAAATGTGAGACAGAGGTAAGATCATGATAAACTCGATAAAAATAGTTAATTACAAAAAAATGGCTTACAGTCTAGACCTAAGACAAAAAGTAGTCAATTATGTGGAAAA
>NZ_JAUBSF010000202.1:0-2008 GCF_036704615.1 Microcoleus sp. K4-B3 | reverse complement strand
ATTATACTGATGATCGATAAAAAAGTCATTCTGGGTTCACGAGTATTTATACTCATCGCAAAAGTGACACGCTCCCGGATGACTCGAAGTAAAAACAGCCCCAGGAAAACTTGCCTTAATTCCAGAAACAGTGATGAACCAACGGAGCAAACGTCTGGAAATGCCTCAAGGATTCAAGAGTTACGGTCAAATTCAAGAGTGGATTACTCAAGAGTGCCAGGTTGTAGTTTCAGACAAGACTGTAGATAAAATCCTGCGTTATAAGCTCAACGCCAAATTGAAAGTACCCCGTCCACGTAGCTTATAGAGCCAAACCGGAAGTCCAAACAGCTTTTAAAAAAACTTCCCCAAATAATCGGAGTATTATGACGCTATTTGGGAACTAATAAAAAAGTACGATGAACAACCTGTTTACTATTTTGAATGAAGTCAGTTCCCTGGCATTAAATAAATGTTTGACCTCAAGGCCGATCGCAGTGGCTTTCTGGACTTTAAGTAGCGAGCGCGGACTCCTGAGCGAGCGCTTGTGCAAGTGGCGAGCGCACCAATTGAACTCACGTTTATTAAGTGCGACTTCATAGAGAATTGGTATCAGGTGTATTTGATTGAAAATATCAGTTTTTGTGCTGACTTAAAGTAGGAAAATTAGGAAATAATATTTACTGTTTTTTTGTAAAACTTTATATTAATATTTAGTGTTTTGAATTTCAGTTTATTAAAATTCCAAGTTAAAAAGTATATGCGATAGTTGAAAGATCAGACAGCGATCGCAACGATATCAACTTTAAGCGATCGCTTTGCCAGTAACTGCTCAATAACCGCTGCTTGGGGTATCTGAGCTAAGTAGTCCCAGAACGCTAGCCAATAAACTTATTTCTCTCCTTGGCAATTGGGCTTCAAATATGGTTTAATGAAAATATGCAAATTCCTCATTTAGCTATTGACATTCCATCCGGAGAAATCACTCCCTTAGTTAGCTCGCTGCTGAACATAATCGCTCAGCAGCAACAGATGATTGAGAGCCAACAGGAGAGAATAGCTCTCGCTAGAACAAGATGTGACCAAACTACAGGAAGAAGCCCAAAGCCTTAAAGAGCAACTCTGTTCAGCTAAAAAACTTAAGGGAAAGCCCAAAATTCAACCCAGCACCCTTAATCAAAAAGAAAAAAAAACTATTGACCTTGAACAGCGACCTGGTTCTTGGAAGCGGAGTAAAAAAAACCAGGATTTAGTAGATGAAGAGCGAGTGATTGAGCCTGTGGAACTCCCAGAGGGATCCCGGTTCAATGGATATAGACAATATGATGTGCAGGATGTGATTATCAAAAGGCATAGTATTCGATTTTTACTGGCCGAATACGTTACCACCGAAGGCAAGACAATAGTCGGGAAGTTGCCTCAAGAATATCAGGGACACTATGGGCCAACGTTGAAATCATTTATCTTGTACCAACACCATCAATGCCGAGTGCCGCAGAACTTAATCGGGGAACAGTTAAGAGAACTAGGCATAGATATTTCCACCGGTCAAATTAATCGACTCTTAGTAGAAGAAAAAGAAGCATTTCATCAGGAACAAAATCAAGTCTTACAATCCGGGTTGCTCCCCAGCCGAGTATATTCATACTGATGACACAGGAGCCAGACATCAAGGAAAGAATGGCTATTGTACAGTCATGGGCAACGATTTATTTGCCCACTTTACTACAACCGATAGCAAAAGTCGGCAAAACTATCTGCGAATTCTCAGAGGTCCCTACACCGATTTTATACTGAATCAATATTCTCGCAGTTACCTGATTGAACAAGAACTAGCAGCTTGCCACTTATCAAAACTTGACTTTAATAATACCACGATAGGTCATGGGGACGATAATTGGAGCAAATATCTTCAGAACGAACGGCATCACCAGTAAACAGGTGGTGAAAACGCTAAGCTGTTGTGCATTTAAAACGCATATTGTATTATACAATATAACCATATTTATGAAAAGTCAATGCCTAGTAA
>NZ_JAUBSF010000111.1:0-19160 GCF_036704615.1 Microcoleus sp. K4-B3 | reverse complement strand
GAAATAATAGTCCACCATATAGCCAGTCTGGGTTTCGGACACTCGATTAGATATAAAACTGTCCGAAGTATTGTAATTATAGTTCATTTGATATTATCTTCTCTGTTTGATCCTCACAAGTGAGTGTCAGTAACATCATACCTCATCTTTCTGAGAAAGGCTATATATCAATTATGTGTGTCTAACTTATAATTAGATCGCAGTTGCGGTACAGTTATGATAAAGCAAGCAGCGATAAATTATCGTCTTCAGAAAATAATTTGATTGCGTTAAAATCCCGACGCAGCAAATTTTCAACTTGCAATGTCGAACAGTTTCCAAGGCGAAGCCAAATAACTTTCGGTGGATTCCCAAACACTAAGCTCAGATCGTGCATATCCGCGTCTTTCGAGACAATCATCAAATTATTGTCTTTTGCATAATCCCAAACTACTGGGTCGATCGTTGCTTTCATGCCCACATCTCGAACGTGAAGCGAATTTGGGAAAATATCGCTCAAACGATTCGGCAACTTGGGCGACAAATTTTCATCAAAAAGTAATTTCATGCGGATAAGGTCGCGGTCATAAACCGACGCTCACGGTCAGCAGCATAAGCAATGCAGGCTTTTAAATCTTCTCGCGTCAGATCGGGAAAATCGTCGAGAATTTCTGCTTCGGTCATCTCGGAAGCCAGGTACTCAAGCACTTCATAAACCGTAATTCGCAAGCCGCGCACACAAGGCTTACCACCGCGTTTATTTGGCTCGATCGTGATGTGGTTTCGGTAGTTCATAGTTGGAATTATCGTCATTGTGTTTTCGACCTTTGCAAAATCTTAGCCTATGGGTGCGGATCTGGCAAGGTTGTCAATCTTGTTTTTAATACGATCGCGCAAAAGTTTTTTGAAATAGCGTAATCCAATTCTCATAGCTTATACATATAACGAAGTTCAAGTGCGTTGCAAAAGCTATTCAGGCGATTCAGCAAAGCATTGTAATAGAGATAGGCATCATCTCGTTCATCTTCAAGAAGGGCATACAGGGTCAGTTCTGGCTCTGCTGCTAGACGATCTTTAGGAACATCTAAGCCGGCTTCGGCTAGGCGCTCTGCTGCGATCGCGACTAACAATGACCCAACTGTATTCGTCTTACCATGATGAAGATCGTCCAATCCAGGTAGAATTAGCTCTGCTCCCGGCAACTCATTCAAGCTCATGACTGTTCCTCCTCTGAGTTACATTCAAACGTCGCACTGAAAAAAGCTATTTTTATTATATTTGGGAAAAGTCCACTTTAGGGGTGAAAGAGAGTCGATCGAACACTCGGGCGATCGCACTGATATAATTCTGATGGAACCGGAAACGATATTATATTATATAACAGGATTTAAGCTATGTCTCGCCTGTCTTCCGGCCTACTTTTTGCTTTCCTGTTGCTATTTCCCTCGAAAACCTTCGCCCAAATTATCCCCGATAATACCCTGGGCCCGGAAAGTTCGCGGACAGTTCCCGATACTATCAACAATTTACCCTCCGATAGAATCACAGGCGGTGCAACTCGCGGCGTTAACCTATTTCACAGTTGGCGCGAATTTAACATCCGTGAAGGGCGGGGAGCTTATTTTGAAAATCCCAGCGGAATTGCCAACATCTTCACCCGCGTTACGGGCAGCAACCCTTCTAATATTTTAGGAACTCTGGGAGTTTTAGGTAACGGCAACTTATTCTTAATTAACCCAAAAGGGATTGTTTTCGGCCCGAATGCTCGGTTAGATTTGCGCGGTGCGTTTATCGGTTCAACGGCTGACAGTATTGTGTTTAAGAACGGCTTTGAATTCAGCAGCACCAACCCGCAAACATCCCCGCTGTTAACCGTTAATATTCCCGTTGGTTTAAGATTTAGAGACAATCCCGGTGCAATTGTCAATCAATCAACGGCTTTAGGAAATGTAAATATCCCAGCCTCTGCTGTGCCAATTCCAATTAGCGATCGAGTTGGTTTAGCAGTAGAACCAGGTCAAACTTTAGCACTGATTGGCGGCGACATCCAACTCCAAGGCGGCAATTTAACCGCCAGCGGCGGACAAATTTTACTCGGTAGCGTCGCTAGTCCCGGTTTAGTTAATTTTGCACTGACTCCTCCTGTTACTCAGCAGGGGAATTTAACTGTTAATTATGACAATATTCAGAACTTCGGCAATATTCAAATATCCGATGGAACACTTATCGACACCAGCGGCATTGGTGGCGGCAGAGTAGAGTTAAAAGGTGGAAATGTCGCCCTCAGCGGTGCGCGAATTTATGCGCTGACACTGGGAAATATTGATGGTAGAGGTATCGATATCACCGCTCAAAAGTTGCGAGTGGAAAATGGCACGCAATTTTCTACTTTGACTCTAGGAGATGGTGCAGGAGGCCATATTAACTTCCGCGCTGCTGATTCAGTAGAAATGATCGGGCTCGGAGTTGAGGGCTATCAACAGCTTGCAATTAAATATTTGGTATCGGGAACTACAGACCCATTTGACCCGCTAATGATGCTGTTTAATGCTAGTGCTGGCGCTGGTTCGGGGGGGAATATGACGATCGACACCGGCCACCTGCTCTTCAACAATGGGGTAGTAGGTAGCGGCATCGCTTTTGGCGGTGGAAATGGCGGCAATTTAATTATTCGTGCCAATACTTTTGAGATGGTGGGTTCTGGAATTAACAACGGAACAGCTAAAGAAAGTAGCGGTGCCGGAGGAAGCATTAGTGTTGATGTCGCGAAATTAATTATGCGCGACGGTTCTATTCTCGGTACGACGAGCTACAGCAGCGGCCCGTCGGGGAATATTAACATTAAAGCTGCTGAATCAGTAGAATTGTCTAACAGCGGCCCGACAACAGTTGTGTCAACTGGAATTAGCACGCTGAGTATCGCTTCTAACGGCAGGGCGGGGAATATTAACGTCGATACCAAGCGGTTGAGTCTCTCTGGGGGTTCTGCGTTTACAGTAGGAACGGGTGTGTTAGTTGGTAGGTTTTTGTTTTCTAGGGATGGCGGGCCTGCTGGAAATTTAACAGTTAGGGCTACTGAATCAGTAGAAATTTCAGGCATTTCTCCACTTTTGAGCAGCGGAATTCAGAGTGCTAGTGCGCTGAGTTCTGGAACTTTGAGCTCTAGTCGGGGCGGGGATATTCGCATTGATACGCCAAGCCTAACCGTGCGGGATGGGGGAGTAGTTTCTACGAGTTCTTTAGGTGTAGGAGATGTGGGGAATATTACTGTTAATGCCGATCGCATTGAGGTCAGCGGCAGCGGAAATAACGGTCTGTTTCTCAGTACAATTGATGCTTCGGTTGGCAAGACATTTGGCACTAATCCCAATGCTACGGCAAATGCCGGTTCGTTGAATCTGAATGCCGATCGATTAATTGTCAGAGATGGAGCTACAGTGACGGTGCAGGCAACGGGAACCGGACGCGCTGGTAATATCAATATTGTCGCAAATTCGATCGACCTTGACAATAAAAGCAGTATTGACGGCACGACTATATCCGGTACAGGAGCAAATATTAACCTGCAAGCGCGATCGATCCAATTGCGCCGCAACACCCGAATTACCACCGATGCAGGCAGTTCTGACGGCGGCAATATTAACATCAGCAGCAACATTCTTGTCGCCCTCCCGCAAGAAAACAGCGACATTACAGCCAACGCCCGCACAGCAGGCGGCGGCCGCGTGAATATCAATGTCCCCAATGTCTTCGGCTTTACAGCAGCGAGTCGCGAACAAGTCAGAAGCAGGTTGGGGTTCAATGACGCCGAATTTGCAGCGTTGCAAGTAAGTCCTACATCCCTGCTTCCCAGCAGCGACATCGCCGCGATTTCCCAAAGTGGCGGCCCGGCTTTGCAAGGGGCGGTAACATTTAGTTCTTTTGGAGTGAATCCTGCTCAAGGTTTAGTGGAACTGCCGCAAAATTTGGTGAATCCGGCTGCGTTAATTGCTGCAAATCCCTGCATCCAAGGGGCCGAAAACGAGTTTACTGTGACAGGTCGGGGGGGATTGCCACCGAGTCCTCACGATGCCCTCAGCAGCAATTTTAGCCAGTTTAGTTGGGTGGAACCACCGGTAGGTGGAAGTCAGCAAATAGAAGACCACAGAGCATCCATAGAAGTTCAGCCAACAGAAATTATGCCCGCTCAAGGTTGGGTAATGGACGATCGAGGACAAGTAAGGCTGGTAGCCTATAATTCTGGTGGTGGTGCATCTATTCGCAGTCCGAAATCGACGGGTGTTTGCGTACCTCGATAGGTACTCTTCAGGTTTTAGCTAACCCGTCGCTATTTGCCTAATACTAAATTAACCAGACTTAAAAGATGCCCCGCCAATCTTGCGCCCTATTTTTTGCATTCTTACTGCTGTTTCCTTTCCCTGCGATCGCCCAAATCATCCCAGACAGCAGCTTGGGTGCAGAAAGTTCGCGGACAGCGACCGATACTATCAACAACTTACCCTCTGATAGAATCACTGGCGGTGCAACTCGCGGCGTTAACCTCTTTCACAGCTTGCGCGAATTTAACATCCGTCAAGGGCGGGGAGCTTATTTTGAAAATCCCAGCGGAATTGCCAACATCTTTACCCGCGTTACGGGTGGCAACCCTTCTAATATTTTAGGAACTCTGGGAGTTTTAGGCAACGGAAACTTGTTTTTAATTAACCCAAAAGGGATTGTCTTTGGCCCCAATGCGCGGTTAGATTTGCGCGGTTCATTTATTGGTTCAACTGGTAGTGGCGTTCTCTTTGATAATGGCTTTGAATTTAGTGCGGCTAATTCTAAGGCAGTGCCATTGTTAGCGATTAATATTCCTGTGGGTTTAATATTTCGAGACAATCCCGGTACAATTGTCAACTCTTCCCAAGCAATGGGCCCCACATCAACCTTATCAGAACTACCTGTCGAAATTCCTCTTTTTAACCAACTTGGTTTAGCAGTAGATCCCGGTCAAAACTTAGCCTTAATTGGCGGTGACATTCAACTACAAGGAGGAAACTTAACAGCTTATACCGGACAAATATTGCTGGGAAGTGTGAAAAGTCCAGGTTTAGTGCAATTTGAACCAACAGCTTTAGGTCTGAATTTAAACTACAGTAATATTCAGAATTTCGGTAATATTGAAATGAACGGTGCATCGATCAATACCAGCGGATTAGGAGGTGGGAAAGTTGAGATTAGAGGTGGAAATGTCACCCTCAACGGTTCGAGAATTTATAGCCTGACATTGGGAAATATAGACGGTAGAGGGATTGACATTAACGCCCAAAACTTCCGAGTACAGGGGGAGTCGCAAATATCCACCTTGGCGCTAGCTTCAGGGAAGGGGAGCGATATCAATATCCGCGCCACTGACTCAGTAGAAATGAGTGGGATTGGCTTTGAGAGCTATCAACAATTTTTAGTTAATTATCGGAGATTGAGAACAATCGATCCTTTTGATCCGCAAATTGTTCTGACCACTGGCACTTCTGGCACAGGAGCGGCAGGAGACATCGCGATTGATACCGAACGCCTGCTGATAGACAATGGGGCTGTAGTAGGTAGCAGCACGTTAGGTGTAGGAAATGGGGGAAATATTAACATCCATGCCAACTTTCTCGATCAGGCTGGTTCTACGGTCAGCAGTGGGTCATTACTGGGTAGTAGCGGTACGGGGGGAAACATCACCGTTGCCAGCCAGAAATTAATCGTGCGTGATGGTGCTATTCTCACCAGTACCACCAGCAGTGAGGGAGCATCAGGAAATATCACTATTAAAGCCGCTGAATCAGTAGAAGTGTTAAGGACTCCCCCTGGGAGTGTGGTGCAAACTTTGATCGGCGCCGCCTCTATAGATCCCAATGGGACAGGTAGAGCCGGGGATATTACTATCGACACCAAGCGGTTAATTGCTGCCCAAGGAGCCGGAATTGCTGTATCGAGCGGTGGGACTATTGGTAATAGTCTCTTCTCTAATGGGGGACCCGGAGGCAATTTGACAATTAGGGCCTCTGAGTCGGTAGAGTTAGTAGGTATCTCTGGAGTTTTGGCAAATGGAGAATACAATCTTAGTTTCTTAGCCAGTGAAACCAGTGGTTCTAGTCAGGGAGGCAATATTTACATTGCCACGCCTGTGCTGACTTTGCGGGATGGGGGAGTAATTTTACAGTCTTCTTTGGGTACCGGAAATGCAGGCAGCCTCACGATTGATGCCGATCGCGTAGAAGTCTTGGGCAGCGCTCTTAACGGTCGATTTATTAGTCAAATTGACGGTTCGGGGGGCAATTTCTTGGGCATTCCCATTCCCAACGCTACGGGAAATGCGGGTTCAATTAATCTCAAGGTCGATCGATTGACGGTTCGGGATGGGGCCGCGATCAGCGTCCGGGCTCTGGGAAGGGCGCAAGCTGGTACTCTCACCGTTGTAGCCGACTCAATTGTCCTTGATAACAAAGGCAGCATTAATGGCACAACTGATGCAGGCGGCGGGGCAAATATTAACCTTCAAGCGCAAGACATTCAGTTGCGGCGCGGTAGCAGAATTACCACCGATACAGGTAATTCAGATGGTGGAAATATCAGAATTAATAGCGAACTTTTGGTAGCTTTACCGCGAGAGAACAGTGATATTACAGCTAATGCTCGCACAGCTATGGGCGGACAAGTTACGGTCAATGTACCAAATATCTTTGGCTTTACAAGCATTAACCGCGAACAAGCTAGGAGTAGTTTAGGACTGAGTGATGCTGAATTTGCAGCGTTGCAAGTAAGTCCGACTTCTCTAATTCCTACCAGCGATATTGCGGCGATTTCTCAAAGTAGCGGCCCAGCTTTGCAAGGAGCAGTAACGTTTAGCACTACTGGGGTAAATCCCGCTCAAGGGTTAGTAGAATTAGAGCAAAATGTAGTCGATCCCAGCACATTAATTGCTGCTAATCCCTGCATAGAAGGGGCAGGAAACGAGTTTACTGTTACTGGGAAAGGAGGAGTGCCACCGAGTCCTAATGATGCCCTCAGCACCGCAGCAGCGCCGTTTCCTTGGGTGGAACCAGCCTTAGGTGGAAGTCAGCAAGTAGAAGGCGAAAGAGTATCCATAGAAGTTCGGCCAACAGAAATTATTCCGGCTCAAGGTTGGGTAATGGACGATCGAGGACAAGTAAGCCTGGTAGCGTATAATTCAGGTGGTGGTGCATCTCTTCGCAGTCCGAAATCGACGGGTGTTTGCGTACCTCGATAGGTACTCTTCAGGTTTGATCTGCGCGCTCGTTTTTTCATACCAAATTAACAGGATTCCAAGTATGCCCCGCCAATCTTCAGCCCTAATTTTTGCTTTCTTACTACTGTTTCCTTTCCCTGCGATCGCTCAAATTATCCCAGACAGCAGCTTGGGTGCAGAAAGTTCGCGCACAGTACCCGCAACTATTAACAATTTACCCTCTGATAGAATAGAAGGCGGTGCAACTCGCGGTGTCAATTTATTTCACAGTTTTAGAGAATTTAATGTCGGTGAAGGACGCGGCACATATTTTGCCAATCCTAACGGCATTCTTAATATTTTTACACGCGTTACGGGTGGCAATCCTTCCAATATTTTAGGCGTGTTGGGAGTTCAAGGCAGTGCTAACTTATTTTTACTTAATCCCAAAGGAATTGTATTTGGTCCCAATGCTCGGTTAGATTTACGCGGCTCATTTATCGGTTCTACAGCTAGCGGCGTTCTCTTTGATAATGGCTTTGAATTTAGCGCTGCAAATTCTAATGCAGTGCCATTATTAGCGATTAATATTCCTGTGGGTTTGAGATTCCGAGAAAATTCTGGTACAATTATTAACCAATCAATTGCTGCTAACCCATCACCGCCTGACCTTCCCCTACCATTACCAATTTTTAATAAAATTGGTTTAGCAGTAGACCCTGGTCAAACCTTAGCGCTAGTAGGGGGAGATCTCCAATTCAACGGGGGAATCGCTACCGCCAGTACCGGACAAATCCTTCTGGGAAGTATCAAAAGTCCAGGTTTAGTGCAATTTGAACCAACCGCATTAGGTCTGAATTTAAACTATGGTAATATTCAGAACTTCGGCAATATTGAAATGAACGGTGCGTCGCTCAATACCAGCGGATTAGGAGGAGGGAAAGTTGACATCAGGGGTTCAAATGTCACTCTCAACGGTTCAGGAATTTATGGACTGACACTAGGAAATATGGACGGCAGAGGCATTGACATCAATGCCCAAAACTTACGATTAGAGGGGGGGGCGCAAATTTTCACCACGACCCTGGGAGAGGGGAAAGGGAGTGATATCAACATCCGCGCTATTGACTCAGTAGAAATGATCGGGTTGGGAATTGAGGGCTATCAGCAGCTTACAGAAAATTTTCAGACATCGGGAACAGGCAACCCCTTTATTTCGCAAATTGTTCTGTTCACTAGCGCTATTGGCAGTGGAGCTGCCGGAGATATTAACATTGAAGCCGGACGCCTGTTCCTACGCGAGGGGGTAGTGGCCGGTGCCCCCACCTTTGGTGCTGGGAATGGCGGAAATCTGAGTATCCGCGCCAACACCGTCGAACTCGTCAGTTCAACGCTCTATAACGGAACAACGAACCAAAGCACTGGTCAAGGCGGAAACATCACTGTTGAAGCCCAACGGTTAATACTGCGCGATGGCGGTGCGTTTGCCAGCTTCAGCCTTAGTGATGGAGCATCGGGGAATATCGCGATTAAAGCGAGTGAATCTGTGGAATTATCGGGTGGTCTTCCTGTAGGTCTAGGGCAAACTCGGCTCGGCACGAATACTTTTGAGGGGAATGGAAAAGGTGGGGATATTAGCATCGACACTAAGCGGCTGAGTGTTTCTAATGGAGCCACAATTAGTTTAACGACGGGTGCGATTTTTGGCCAACTCGTGTTTTCTACAAGTGGGGGGACGGGAGGAAATTTAACTGTGAGAGCCTCCGAGTCTATAGAAGTGAGCGGCGAGTCAAGATTTTTGGGGAATGCGGGCTATGTAGCAAGTTCTTTTGTTACTCAAACTGCAAGTTCTGGTAGAGGTGGAGATATCCGCCTCTCAACACCTAAACTAACTGTGCAGAATGGCGGCGTTATTTCTGCGGCTTCTTTGGGTATAGCAGATGCAGGAGATATTACAATTAATGCCGATCGCTTACAAGTGCAAGGTATTGGGAGTAACAGTCGGTTGAGAAGTGGAATTGAGGCCTCGGCTGGTAGGGCGTTTAATGCTGTCAATTCCACTGCTAGCGGAAATGCAGGCTCGTTGAATTTGAATGCTAGTCAATTGATTCTTCGGGATAGTGCAGTGGTTAATGTTCAATCTTCAGGAACAGGTAGGGCTGGCAATATTAACGTTGTAGCTAACTCAATTGCCCTGGATAATAAAAGCGTAATTGATGGCACGACTGTCTCTGGTACAGGGGCAAATATTAACCTTCAAGCGCAAGACATTCAGTTGCGGCGCGGCAGTAGAATCACCACGGATGCAGGTATTTCTGAGGGCGGTAATATCAAAATTAATAGCGAACTTTTGGTAGCTTTACCGCGAGAGAACAGTGATATTACAGCTAATGCTCGCACAGCTATGGGCGGACAAGTTACGGTCAATGTACCAAATATCTTTGGCTTTACAAGCATTAACCGCGAACAAGCTAGGAGTAGTTTAGGACTGAGTGATGCTGAATTTGCAGCGTTGCAAGTAAGTCCGACTTCTCTAATTCCTACCAGCGATATTGCGGCGATTTCTCAAAGTAGCGGCCCAGCTTTGCAAGGAGCAGTAACGTTTAGCACTACTGGGGTAAATCCCGCTCAAGGGTTAGTAGAATTAGAGCAAAATGTAGTCGATCCCAGCACATTAATTGCTGCTAATCCCTGCATAGAAGGGGCAGGAAACGAGTTTACTGTGACTGGGAAAGGAGGAGTGCCACCGAGTCCTAATGATGCCCTCAGCAGCGCAGCAGCGCCGTTTCCTTGGGTGGAATCAGCTTTAGGTGAAAGCCAGCAAGTAGAAGGCGAAAGAGCATCCATAGCAGTTGGGCCAACAGAAATTATGCCCGCTCAAGGTTGGGTAATGGACGATCGAGGACAAGTAAGGCTGGTAGCGTATAATTCAGGTGGTGCTGCTTCTACTCGCAGTCCGAAATCGACGGGTGTTTGCGTACCTCGATAGGCACTCTTTAGGTTTTAGCTAACCCTTCGCTATTTTCCTAATATTAAATTAACCAGACTTCAAAGATGCTCCGCCAATATTCCGCCCTATTTTGTGCATTATTAGTGCTGTGTCCTTTCCCCGCCGTCGCCCAAATCATCCCAGATAGCAGCTTGGGTGCAGAAAGTTCGCGGACAGTTCCCGACAGGATTAATAATTTACCATCGGACAGAATAGAAGGCGGTGCAACTCGCGGAGTAAATTTATTTCACAGTTTACGAGAATTTAACGTAGGTGAAGGCCGAGGAGCATATTTTGCGAATCCTAACGGAATTGCGAATATTTTCACCCGCGTTACGGGTGGCAATCCTTCTAATATTTTAGGTGTGCTGGGAGTACAAGGTAATGCTAACTTGTTCTTACTTAATCCCAAAGGAATTGTCTTCGGTCCCAATGCGAGGTTAGATTTGCGCGGTTCATTTTTAGCAAGTTCTGCTGATAGCGTAGTTTTCGAGAAGGGCTATCAATTCAGCAGCAGCAATCCCCAATTAATCCCGCTGTTAAATGTCTATATACCGCTCGGTTTGAACTTTAGAGAAAATCCGGGAAAAATCATTAACTATTCAGCAGCACCAGCCTTGATTTTACCAAAATTACCCCCAGCAATTCCGCCGATTTTCAATAACACGGGCTTAGGAGTTGGGCCCGGACAAACTCTTGCCCTAGTGGGGGGAGATCTTGAATTAAATCAGGGAACACTCACTGCATCTACCGGACAAATTTTGCTCGGTAGCGTCACCAGTCCGGGGATGGTCGGATTGGGGACAACGCCATTTGGATTAAGTTTAAACTATGACAAGATTTCCAACTTTGGTAATATTAAAGTAACCAACGGCTCACTAATCAATACCAGTGGACTAGGTGGCGGTAAAGTCGATATTCGAGGTGGAAATGTTAACCTCAACGGTGGGCGAATTTATGCACTAACTTTGGGAAATATCGACGGTAGGGGCATCGATATTAACGCTCAACAGTTTCGGGCCCAAGGTGGAGCGCAAATCTCTACACTGACAGCAGGAAGTGGTGCCGGAGGCGCGATCGACATCCGCGCTACCGACTCAGTAGAACTCATCGGGATTGGATTTGAGAGCTTTCAAAACTTTGTCAAAAATTATACAGCCTCTGGAGGAATCAACCCCTTTGACCCACAAATTCTGCTGGAAACTAGCACTGCTGGCATGGGTGATGCGGGAAACATCTTAATCGATACAGGACAACTGCTGATCGACAATGGAACCGTATCGGGTAGCGCTACGTTAGGTGCTGGCAACGCCGGAAATATGACCATCCGTGCCAGGGTTTTCGATCTGGTCGGTTCAGGGATCAACAGCGGCACACTCGCGGGGAGTACGGGTAGGGGAGGAAATATCACCTTTGAGGGAGAACGTTTTATCGTACGCGATGGCAGTGCGCTCATCAGCACCACTCGCAGTGAAGCACCATCGGGGAATATCAACATTAAAGCGAATGAATCAGTAGAAGTGCTGCGGACTCCGGCTCGAAGTCCCGTAGCAACCTTGATTGGTGCAACCGCAATCAGCATTAACGGGAAAGCCGGAGACATTAATATCGACACGAAGCGGTTGAGGCTCTCTGAGGGAGGCGGAATTAGTTTATCTAGCGGATCGGTTGTGGGCAACCAACCCTTGAATACAACTGGGGGGCCAGGAGGTAATTTAACAATTAAAGCTACTGAGTCAGTCACACTAGAGGGTATTTCTGGAGTTTTGGCGAATGGGAGTCGGAATCCTAGTTTCATCTCCGCTGATACCAACTCTGCTGCTCGGGGAGGGAGTATGAAGATTTCTACACCTTTAGTAATTCTGCGGGATGGAGGACTTATTTCTACTGCATCTTTAGGCAAAGGAGAAGCAGGAAGCCTCACGATCGATGCGGGGCGCGTAGAGGTGATTGGTAATGGGGGTCAAGGTGAATTTAACAGTCAAATTCAGACTTCCGTTGGCATTGTCTCTCGCGTTAGAAATCCCAATGCTACGGCTAACGGAGGTTCCTTGAATCTGAATGTCGGGCAATTGATTCTTCGCAATGGGGGAACACTCAATCTGCAAGCATTGGGTTCGGCACGGGCTGGTAACATTAACGTCAAAGCAGATGCAATTTCCCTTGACAACCAAAGCAGCATTGACGGTAGAACGGCATCCGGCCCCGGAGCAAATATTAACCTTGAAGCACGAGATATCCAGTTGCGCCGAGGTAGCAGAATTACAACTGATGCCAGTATTTCTGATGGTGGCAATATCAACATTAAAAGCGATATTTTGGTCGCCCTCCCGCAAGAAAACAGCGACATCACAGCCAATGCGCGATCGGCTCAAGGTGGTCGGGTTAATATTAATGTCCCCAATGTTTTCGGGTTTACATCAGTCACTCGCGAACAGGTTCGAGGGAGTTTGGGATTAACAGATGCTCAATTTGCAGCGTTGCAAGTAAGTCCGACTTCTTTAGTTCCTACCAGCGATATTGCGGCGATTTCCCAAAGTAGCGGCCCGGCTTTGCAAGGTAGTGTTACATTTAGTTCTTCTGGAGTGAATCCTGCTCAAGGTTTAGTGGAACTGCCGCAAAATGTTGTCGATCCGGCTGCGTTAATTGCTGCAAATCCCTGCACGCAAGATGCCGGGAGCGCATTTACCGTCACTGGGAAAGGAGGAGTGCCACTCAGTCCTAATGATGTTCTCAGCAGCCCTCTATCGCCGTTGCCTTGGGTGGAACCAGCGGTAGGTGGAAGTCAGCAAATAGAAGGCCTCATACCATCCCTCGAAATTCGACCAACAGAAATTATTCCCGCTCAAGGTTGGGTAATGGACGATCGAGGAGAAGTAACGCTGTTAGCGTATAATTCACGTGGTGCATCTCTTCGCAGTCCGAAACCGACGGGTGTTTGCGTACCTCAATAGGTAATGTTCAGGTTTTAGCTAACCCGTCGCTATTTTCCTCATATTAAATTAACAGGAATTAAAAGATGCAGCGCCAATCTTGCGCCCTATTTTTTGCATTCTTACTGCTGTGTCCTTTCCCTGCGATCGCCCAAATCATCCCCGATAATTCCCTGGGCGCGGAAAGTTCGCGCACAGTTCCCGATACTATCAACAACTTACCCTCAGATAGAATCACTGGCGGTGCAACTCGTGGCGTTAACCTCTTTCACAGCTTGCGCGAATTTAACATCCGTGAAGGGCGGGGAGCTTATTTTGACAATCCCAGCGGAATCACCAACATATTCACCCGCGTTACGGGCCCAAACTCCTCAAATATTTTAGGAACTCTGGGAGTTTTGGGAAACGGCAATTTATTCTTAATTAACCCGAAAGGAATTGTCTTCGGTCCCAAGGCGCGGCTAGATTTGCGCGGTTCATTTTTAGCAAGTTCTGCTGATAGCGTAGTTTTCGATAATGGCACTCAATTTAGCAGCAGTAATCCCCAATCCTTACCGCTTTTAAATGTCAATATACCTATCGGTTTAAACTTTAGAGAAAATCCGGGAAAAATCATTAACTATTCAGCAGCACCAGCCTTGACTTTACCACAATTACCCCCAGCAATCCCGCAGATTTTCAATAACATTGGCTTAGGAGTTGGGCCCGGACAAACTCTCGCCCTAGTGGGGGGAGATCTTGAATTAAATCAGGGAACACTCACTGCATCTACCGGACAAATTTTGCTGGGTAGCGTCGCTAGTCCGGGGATGGTTGGATTGGGGGCAACGCCATTGGGATTAAGTTTAAACTATAACAAGATTTCCAACTTTGGTAATATTGAAATAACCAACGGCTCACTGCTCAACACCAGTGGACTAGGTGGTGGCAAAATCGATATTCGAGGTGGAAATGTCGCCCTGAACAATGGGCGAATTTATGCACTGACTTTGGGAAATATCGACGGTAGGGGCATCGATATTAACGCTCAAAATTTTCTAGCCCAAGGTGGAACGCAAATCTCCACGCTGACAGCAGGAAGTGGTGCCGGAGGCGCGATCGACATCCGCGCTACCGACTCAGTAGAAACGATCGGCCTTGGATTAGAGACCTATAGAGTGTTTGGTGGTAGGTATGTGGTATCTGGCTCGTTCAAGCCTTTTGACCCACAAATTGTTCTGATCTCTGGCACTGCTGGCATGGGAAATGCCGGAAACATCACGATCGACACGGGAAAACTGCTGATAGGAAACGGAACCGCATTGACTAGCCCCACGTTAGGTGCTGGCAACGCCGGAAATATTAGCATCCGTGCCGGGATTTTCGATCTGGTCGCTTCTGGAATCAACAGCGGCACACTTGCCGGGAGTACGGGTAGGGGAGGAAATATCACCTTTGAGGGAGAACGTTTAACCGTGCGCGATAATTCTGCTTTTATTAGCGTTACGCGCGATCGAGGATCATCGGGGAATATCAACATTAAAGCGACTGAATCAGTAGAAGTGCTGCGTACTCCCGCTGGAAGTCCCGTAGCAAACTTAATCGGCTCAACTGCGAATGGTTTGAATGGGGAAGCTGGGGACATTAATATCGACACGAAGCGGTTGATTATCTCTGAAGGAGGCGGAATTGGTTTATCTAGCGGCTCAGTTGTGGGCAACCAACCATTGAATACAACGGGCGGGCGCGGAGGTACTTTGACAGTTAGGGCCAGTGAGTCAGTAACAATAGAGGGTATTTCTGAAGTTTTGGCGAATGGGAGTCGGAATCCTAGTTTCATCTCCGCTGATGCCAACGCAGCTAATCGGGGAGGGAGTATAAATATTTCTACACCCCTACTGACTCTCCGGGGTGGGGGAGTTATTTCTACTGCATCTTTAGGCAAAGGAGATGCCGGAAGCATTACGATCGATGCGGGGCGCGTAGAGGTGATTGGTAATGGGGGTCAAGGTGAATTTAACAGCCAAATTCAAACTTCCGTTGGGATTGCCTCTGGCGTTAGAAATCCCAATGCTACGGCTAACGGAGGTTCCTTGAATCTGAATGTCGGGCAATTGATTCTTCGCAATGGGGGAACACTCAATCTGCAAGCATTGGGTTCGGCACGGGCTGGTAACATTAACGTCAAAGCAGATGCAATTTCCCTTGACAACCAAAGCAGCATTGACGGTAGAACGGCATCCGGCCCCGGAGCAAATATTAACCTTGAAGCACGAGATATCCAGTTGCGCCGAGGTAGCAGAATTACAACTGATGCCAGTATTTCTGATGGTGGCAATATCAACATTAAAAGCGATATTTTGGTCGCCCTCCCGCAAGAAAACAGCGACATCACAGCCAATGCGCGATCGGCTCAAGGTGGTCGGGTTAATATTAATGTCCCCAATGTTTTCGGGTTTACATCAGTCACTCGCGAACAGGTTCGAGGTACTTTGGGATTAACAGATGCTCAATTTGCAGCGTTGCAAGTAAGTCCGACTTCTCTAATTCCTACCAGCGATATTGCGGCGATTTCCCAAAGTAGCGGCCCGGCTTTGCAAGGTACTGTAACATTTAGTTCTTCTGGGGTGAATCCCGCTCAAGGTTTAGTGGAACTGCCGCAAAATGTGGTCAATCCGGCTGCGTTAATTGCTGCAAATCCCTGCATCAAAGGGGCCGATAGCGAGTTTACCGCTACTGGTCGAGGGGGATTGCCATCAAGTCCTAATGATGTCCTCAGCAGCGCTGCATCCCCGTTTCCTTGGGTGGAAGGGGCAGGAAGAGGGAATAAGGAAGAAGGGATTGAGTTCGAGGGTGGAAATGGTTCGAGGGAAGAAGGCATTCGGCAAGAGGAAGTTGTTCCGGCGCAAGGTTGGGTGGTGAATGCGAAAGGGGAGGTAACTCTTGTTGGATATAATTCGGGTAATGCTGCTGACTCTCGCAATCCTCGGCAGAATTCTGGTTGTGTGCCTCGTTGAAGTTAGCTTTTTTTTTACCGCAGATGTAGGCGGATTAACGGGGATTAACGCAGATCGAGAATAAGATGTATTTGGGTTAGTTAGTATGTGTGTCTGCGGCTGTAATTTTATTTTTTAAATATGAAGTTTTCCCGATCGCTCCGGCAAGTAATTCTGTTATTTGTGATTTCCTGTCTGCTAGCAGTTGCGATTCCTCCGGGAGTTGCTCAGGTTAATCCACCACAAGCGGTGCAGCTTGTCCGACAAGCTCGAAGTCTGTACCGAGAGGAACGTTTTGCGGAAGCTGTACCGCTGTTGCAGCAAGCGGCGGCGGCGTTTGAGGCAAAAGGTGAAAATCTCGATCGCGCCACAGCTTTGAGCAATTTAGCTGCAACCTACGGGCAGTTGGCGCTTTGGGAACAGGCAGAACAAGCTGTGAATTCGAGTTTGTCGGCTGTGCGAACACAAGCCAAAACTCCCGAACAGCAGCGGATTTTGGCTGAAACTCTCAATATTCAAGGACAGTTGCAACTCGAACGGGGGCAGACTCAAGATGCGATCGATATTTGGACACAAGCTGCTAAAATTTTTGAGCAAATTGATAGTAAAAATCAACTTGTTCAAGTTCAAATTAATCAAAGTCGGGCTTGGGAAACTCTCGGACTTTACCCCAGAGCTTGCAAAATTTTGTTAGCTTCTTTTAAGCTGGAAAACCAAACTTGCGAAGTTTCGACAGCGGGTTTGGAAACTTTGAAAAATGGGTCGATTTCCCTCGAACAAGTCCGGGCGATTCATGCTTTAGGGCGGGTACTGCGGGTTTTGGGACAACTGGAACGTTCCGAGGATTTGCTGTCAGCGGGACTAGAAGCAGCCCAAAAATTAGGTGCTCGGCCAGAGGAGGCTGCAATTTATCTCAATCTGGGCAATACGGTACGGGCTAAAAGCAATAAACCGGGTTTGACACCCAAACAGCGGGCTGATTTTGAACGCTTGGCCCTAGAGTATTATGCTCGATCGACCGAGGCGATGCCGGAACGATCTCTTTTACAAATTCAGGCGAAGTTAAACCAATTGAGTTTGTTGGTCGATCGCAAAAATTGGTCTGAGGCAGAGGTTTTGTGGCGTTCTATCGAACCTCAAGCCGCTCAATTTGGGTCGAACCGCGCCGGACTTTACGCTCAAATTAATCTAGCGCAAAGCTTGATGAAATTAGCTCAGTCGCCTGCGGAAACTTTGAGTTTAAGCGATATTGACAAAATGCTCGATCGCTCTGTCGAACCAGCAAAGAGTTTGGGCGACCAACGCATACAAGCTTATATTCTGGCAGCTAAAGGCAAACTATCGGAAATCCAAAATCAGTATCAGAAAGCGGAAAATCTTACAATTCAGGCTTTGAGTTTAGCACCGGGGTTTCAATCTCCCGATATTGCTTACCAATTGTTTTGGCAACTGGGACGGATTCGGAAAGGTCAGGGGAATACAGAAGGGGCGATCGTTCAATATACTCAAGCTGTGAATGTACTGTCTTCTCTGCGGGGCGATTTGGTGACAGTCAATCCCGAAGTGCAATTTTCGTTTCGGGAAAGTGCCGAACCGGTTTATCGGGAATTAGTCGGGCTGCTTTTGCAAGAGGAATCTCCCAGTCAAGCTAAATTGAAACTGGCGCGCCAAACGGTGGAATCTTTGCAGTTGGCGGAATTGGACAACTTTTTTCGGGATGCTTGCGCTGATGCTAAACCAAAGTCGATCGAGGAAATCGATCCGACAGCGGCGGTGATTTATCCGATTATTTTGAGCGATCGTTTGGAGGTAATTTTGTCAATTCCCGGCAAACCCCTGCGCCGCTACACTACTCACAAGTCTCAAGCCGAGTTGGAAACTGCCTTCAGACGAGCCAAAAATGTCATCAGGCCTGCTGCTTTCCCCCGCGACAGGAGGCAACCCGTCGAACAGGTTTATGACTGGTTAATCCGCCCTGCAGAGGCGGATTTGACGGCCGCCGGGATTAAAACCCTGGTATTTGTACTCGACGGTTACTTGCGCAATCTGCCGATGGCGGTGCTGCACGACGGTGAAAAGTTTTTGGTAGAAAAATACAGTATTGCTTTGGCGCCGGGATTGCAATTGCTGGCACCGAAACCGCTGAACAAAGTTAAGTTAAGAGTGCTAACCGCTGCCCTTTCGGAAGCCCGTCAAGGCTTCTCGGCTTTGCCGGGGGTGACGCAGGAAGTTCAGCAAATTGCAGCCGAGATGCCGGCGAGTTCGCTGCTGAATGAAGATTTTGTCAGCGGGCGGTTGCACGATCGAATTAAAGCGGTGTCTTACCCGATCGTCCATTTGGCAACTCACGGTCAGTTTAGCTCGAATGCGGCGGATACTTTTATTGTGACTTGGGATCAGAAAGTGAATGTTAAGGAGTTCGATCGACTGCTGCGAGCCCGCACTGGGGAGAAACAACAGCCGATCGAACTTTTGGTTTTGAGTGCTTGCGAAACTGCTTCGGGCGATAACCGCGCGGCTTTGGGTTTGGCCGGGGCCGCCATTCGATCGGGTGCCCGCAGCACCGCCGCCACTCTTTGGCAAGTCAACGACGAATCTACAGCTATCTTTATGACTGAGTTTTACCGGCAGCTTGCTTCTTCTAAAACCAGCAAAGCTGAAGCCCTCCGCAACGCTCAATTAACGCTGCTGAAAAACAAACAGTATCAGAATCCGTATTTCTGGGCACCTTTCGTGCTAGTGGGCAATTGGCAGTAATTTATTTGAAGGCAGAGGAAAGAAGGCAGAAGGATTTAGGGCGTTGCTGAATACAGGTATGAATTCAAGATTTCCCAATTGCTATAAGCCCGCTTGAGGGTGAGTTTTGTAACTTCAAGCGAAAAGTTGATTCATACCGTGAATCAGCAACGCCTAATTCATTACCTCAAGTTTGGTGATGTCCCTGTACCCGCGCGCTTCATCCCTTAATTCAGCAACGCCTAAAAGATGTCATAAGCTGCTACGCAGCTAAACCGGATAAAATAGCATTGCCTTTATTTTTGATTTTTCGATCCCATTTAATAACCATT
>NZ_JAUBSF010000110.1:0-19567 GCF_036704615.1 Microcoleus sp. K4-B3 | reverse complement strand
ATCTCCTATGAAGGCGATAGCGCTATCGTTACTTTGTCCGGTAATAGCCGGGTAAGTGTCGCGTAAATGTATCAGAACAGTTAATTCCGATGTTGTTGGGCGAAGATGTATTGGCGATCGTCGATGCACTTTTAACTGCCTTGAAAGAAGGTTGTAGCGAAGACGAATTAGCGAGTGCAGTCACTTATGCTGCTGCCCTCCGCGTAGCCCGGTTTAATACGAATAACGACCACAGCGACTGGAATTCAGCGCACCATCCCTTTACCTTTGCGAATGCGGTGCATCAAGGATTGCGACGATCGCCTTCAATAGAGTTACTGCGGGGAGTTTTCGATGCAGCGATCGGCGTATATCTCAATCGTTTCTTAAATGTACCGCCTGCGCGACTTCCAGAACCAACAGATTTAGTTGATAATCCAGAGGAATTGATCAAACAACTGCCCGACTTGTTGGACAGACAGCAACAGGTGAATCAAGTCGGTAAATTAGTTGCAAAATACTTATATAGCGGTGGCAAATCGGAACGGTTGATGGCAGTTTTAGGAAAACTGATGCTGCGAGAAAATCGGGATTTCCACGTTATTCAGCAGGTAGAAGCAGCATTTCGCCAGTATGCTTTATTAGAGAATGCGGGCGATCGCATTGTGGTATTAGTGGCGGCGGCAAGGTATTTAGCCGCCCATGCCCCGACAGTGCGATCGCAAGCACAAACTTATCAAATGGCAGATGGATTGCACCGGGGCGATCGCTTATTTGAGGAGTCACCGGAAGTATAGCTTCTCGTCATAACTCACATCTTGCACCAATATCAATAATCCTTTTTTGGGCGGGATCTCCTGCCCACCCCACAAGAAAACTCATTCTTCGCTTCACAGGCCGGAAAGCCTGTTAAGCGAGAATGGTGAAAGATGTGAGTCATAAGGCAATACGGTTCAGATAAGAATAATCTGATTTCCTTTCACAAGTCTGGAACTCTCATAAATGCGTGAAATGAAATTCGTCTGAAAGCGCTAACCCAAGCGTATTGGATTAAAATCCATATGTAGTCAGAGGGTAAAATGTAGCTATAGCTACATTTTACCCCAAGTTGCCGGAAGAGCCGTATGGAATCTTAAATATTGGTAGATTCAATATAGCCAACTTTGTTATATTGACATGCCTAAACTTTTATGATTTAATTTTGCTATTGCTTAAGACATTCAGCCGAGGAAAACAACCGCACAGTGCAAAGCTTTCCTTTGAATAAGGTTGAGTCAAGCAAAAAAGTAAATTTGCGTAAGTTCTGATTCCCAAACATCAAAAAGGTAATTCATGAGCAAGATCACCGACGGACTACCTGCTTCAGAATTCATGAAAAAGAACTTAGGTATTTCTGAAGCTCCTGTTGAAGCATACCTGAACTACGGATATGCACTCCTCGCTATTGCTGGAGCTGATGGAGAGGTTTCAGAAGCCGAATTTAATTGGTTACTAAATCATCAGCGTCTTGTTGGCGCACCTGAAGAAGTAATAGAGCAATACAAAACATTTGACTACAAAAATGCTGATTTAGAAAGTTTGCTGAGTAAGATTACAGTTGATGTTCCTACTTGGTCGAAATCAAGGTCATTGCTGTATCATGCAATTCAAATGGCTAGCGCCGATGAGGATTACTCACCTGAAGAGCGAAAAGCTGTTAAGAAAGCAGCTAAACTGTTGAAGGTGGAAGATGATATTGCACTTGCTCTCAATAGGTTGGTAGAGACAGAAGAAGCAGTAACTGCATTACGCAAAGCGTTACTACAGACTGAGGTTTTAGCTTAATTGAGCAGAACCCAACATTCCCATCAGGTTGATTCACTGGGTGTGGGATGTAGGGTGTGGGAGCCCACGCGTAAATCAAAGTGCAAGTCGCTATTTCGTGGCGTCTGGGATTGAAATAAGGAGGCTCTTATGTTTCGTTTAGACAGGGATTCCAACCCCGTCTAAACGAGTGCTCCTAAATCTCCAGATTTGGAAGGGGTTTTAAACCCTTACTTCTTTTAGTCGTGGGCAGAGGACGGAAGCATTTCTCCTGCCTCCTGCCCTCTGCTTTCAGGAGATAAAATGAAACCAGAATTCAATTTTTTTCAGCATTGGTATCCTCTTTCGCCAGTCGAAGATTTAGATCCCAAGCAACCAACATCTGTGACACTTCTGGGACTGCGTTTAGTCATCTGGAAACCAAAATCATCTGAAACTTTCCAAGTGTTTTTAGATCGATGTCCGCACCGGCTTGCTCCCCTAAGTGAGGGTCGCATTGATGACGAAACAGGGAATTTAATGTGTAGTTATCATGGTTGGCAATTCGATCGGCAAGGAATTTGTACTCATATTCCCCAAGCAGAAAATCCAGAACTTGCGAGTAATAATCAAAAAAATCTGTGTGCTGTAGCACTACCAGTTCGTCAGCAACAGGATTTACTCTGGGTTTGGCCAGATGCAAAATCAAGCCAACAAGCTACCGATACACCATTGCCTTTGTCACCTCAAGTAGACGCAAGCAAAGGCTTTGTTTGGTTTTCTTTTGTACGAGATTTAGAGTATGACTGGCAAACTCTTGTGGAAAATGTGGCAGATCCGAGTCATGTTCCTTTTTCTCATCACGGCGTGCAGGGCGATCGCAAACAAGCAAGACCGATCCCGATCAAAATTGTGCAATCAACACCTAATTTGATTGAAGCGACTATAGGAAGAGATGTACAAAGAACAATCACTTTTGAACCACCTTGTCGCTTGGAGTATGCGTTCAGTTTTAACGATGGCAGCAAACAGTTTGGACTTATCACCTACTGTATACCTGTATCTCCAGGTAAGTCCAGAATTGTCGCTTATTCTACCCGTAACTTTGGCAAAACACTCTATCGTCTCACACCCCGTTGGTGGGATCACCTCAACGAACGCAATCTGGTTATCGATGGAGATATGGTTCTTCTACAGCAGCAAGAATATTTTCTCCAACAAACACAATCTACTGAAAGCTGGAAAACTGCCTATCAGCTACCTACAAGTGCAGACCGTTTAGTAATAGAGTTTAGGAATTGGTTCGATCGCTATTGTCACGGACAACTACCTTGGAGCGAAGTTGGAATCAATGTTCCACCAACACGTAATATCAATAGCGATCGCGAACAAATCCTCGATCGCTACAAACAACACACTCAACATTGTCGTAGCTGTCGAGAAGCACTTTTGATTGTGCAACGCTTGCAAGCAGTGCTTTTAATCTACTTTGCTATTACTGTTTGCGCTGTTGCTCTCCTTCCCGATGGATTGCAACTGACTCTGGGTTTACCCTTAATTGTGACAGCACTATTAGGTCTAGGAGCTTACGCTTGGCTGAGATTCTGGCTTCGTCCGAGATTTTACTTTGTGGACTACATCCATGCGGACAGATAGAGGCGTTCATGCTTGGAAAAACTATTAGCTTGCTTATTTTGTTAGATAAAGTTATCACTAGATTAGCGGGATCTCCTGAACTTGCGGTGATATTTTTATCTAATTAGAAAAGCAAGCTAATACGCGTTATCGAAAATTATCAAAGTTTGACAAGCCATATCCTTGTCGCATAATTAACTTAATTCGATTATTTATTCCTGACATCACTCCACTTGTTGTGCGATTAAGAAAGTAATTACAAATCCCTTCAAAATGATTAACAATTGTCGAAGTTGATTCTTGGAAAAATATTTGCGCATAATTCAGCTAATCCTTGAACTCTGTCTGAGCTATTTTGACGGTCATCTTGGTCTCAATACGGTTCAGATAAGAATAATCTGATTTCCTTTCACAAGTCTGGAACTCTCATAAATGCGTGAAATGAAATTCGTCTGAAAGCACTAACTGAACCGTATTGAGTCATAAGGCACTTCTTCGGTAAATAATTGCCCCGATCATTTCTTGGAAATTATCCCCTTGTCATCAATTTTCAAATCTGTCTTGGGAAAATCGCTTTTTGTCAAACGGTCAATCAACCCCACACTCCTAAAATCGTCATCAATAGATGGGATGCCTTGCCGATTAAGTTCCACTGGGATAATCTTACCCGAAACAAAATCCCCTTGCGGAGTCATTTTCACATCCAAAATTAGAGATTGACCGAGTGCTCCTGCTGTGGACAAAGTGCGATAACCCAAAAAATTTCCCAGCGAATAAGCAATCAATTTACCTTTATAAAGTTCCATCGCTCGGGGAACGTGCGGGCCGTGTCCCAAAATCAAATCTGCTCCCGCATCAATCATCGTCCGCGAAAACAAAACCATATTTCCCCGGTTTTCTCCGTAAAAAATTTCAGTTTTATTTCTCACATTGATAGCTCCCGTTCCTTCAGCTCCAGCATGAACTGATATCACTACAATATCAGCCTTTTCCTTAGCTTTTTTGACAACTTCGGCTCCCGCTTTCAGTTCCAGCAAGGAATTGTGAACGTCGCCGTAGTTGCTGAAACCGATAAATGCAAAATTCACACCCTTAACATTTTGATAAACAATTTGATCTCTTTTACCAACAGCCTTCATGCCATTGCTGTCGATGTTTTTAATCGTGTCATTAAATCCCTGCTCGTTAAAATCGTAAGAGTGATTGTTGGCAACATTCAAAATATCAAAACCAACATCTTTGAAAATTTTGGCATAACTCGGAGGCGTCCGAAAGGCAAACAGCATTCGTCCGCCGCCTGCTTTGGAACTGTAAGGATAATCGGTCATCGTGCTTTCAAAATTGCCAAACAGAATATCAGCTCCTTTGAGGTATGGTTTTACCGACTCCAATAAAAGCTCTTTTTTTGGCGGCAGTTTGTTGTACGGATAATTTGTGCCGGGGATCATGTCGCCAACTGCTTTGATGCTGACAGTTGCGGGCACAGTGGCAGGTTTTTTTGCAGCCTGGGAGGGCGATTTTGGAGCTGCCAGGGGTTGGGCTGCCGGTGCAGGTGCGGGTGTCGATATCGCTTCTTGTACCGCAGGCTTTGACGTTAGAGGGTTAATAGTAGCAGTACTTGAGGATTTGTAAAGTTGAGAAGCCAGAACAAAGCCGGATATCGGTACGATAATTAGACTCAGAACACCGACTGACAGCCCAGATTTTTTAGTTTTAGTGCGGGCTAACTCTGGCTGTGCTGATGGCTTTTGCTGCCGTTGGTTTGTGGGTTTGGGAGTTGGGATTTTAGGGGGTTGGGGCGGAGATTGTTCTGGTGTTTGAGGCGGCGCAGTTGTGACATTTTGAGGTTTTTCTAGCTTGGGCAAAGTCACAGGAATGGGAGAAGCGGGTAAACTAGCGGCTACTGCTTCACTCGCAGCTACTGCTGCATTAACGGCAACTAATGCACTCACAGGTGCGGAAGTCAAGCGTTTTTTTAATTCTACCGTCTGAGTCCAAGCGGGCAATTGCTGGCCGCCCCGTCGCCCGTAAACTGTCACTGAGTAAAGGTTATTTGGTTGCAGCCGCTGCAACCCTTTTACTGCGACTCTGAGACAGGCTTCTTCTGCGGGCAATTGTTCTGCTTCCAGCAGCAGGTGCAGGGTGTCATTTTCCCGGCTGGCTTTAGCCGTGACGCCGAAGCTTTCGAGTGCTTGGCCGATCAGAAATGCGATCGCCCGGGCATCGCCTTCTTTTGCTAAATTTAAAATATCTTGTTGGCTCACAAATGCCTCTTCTCACACTAGAAATTTAGCTCGATCTTATATCAAATTTGACTGCACAGGATTAAAGACCGATTGATTTAACTTAACTAAGTGGGTACAAATAGACAGAACGCGGGGAGAGCGCGGGTGCGTGAAACTGTCTGCTCGCTCTCACTCTAGCTCCTAACCAAAGCTGCTCCCAGTTCTACAAGATAGTATGATTCTCGGCGATTGCTTGCTGAATACAATATTTCCTAACGGTTATCTTAGTCGATCGCCCAAAAACTTCTATCCGCCATAATTCCCCCCCTTGAAATTAACATTGGTAAAATCAGCGCTCTCTTTTTTACAGCAGTTTCGATAAAAAAACCCGGTTTCTTCGATCGAGAGTGCGTCCTGGAATGTACTGAAAATATTCGGTTTAACAGCCAAGAATACACTCAAAAACGCAGTTTATCGTTTCCACTGCAAATACACCTTGTCCGATTTCCGTCCAGATTAAGACAAAAACGATCGACCCGCAGGCTCGGAAGCTTGTTAAACTCTTGGTCATGCCACGCTATCCGTCAGAAATCGACGGCGAGCAACAATCGCCCGCCTGCGCCCCGGAAGCCCCGTGGCGCTGCGCGTGCACTGCACGCAGCTAAGGCTCCGCTTGCTGAGATGAGCTGCAATCAATTTTCTCGATGCCGCTGCTTTATTCGCGGCCGCCGATGTAGCTCGTCTCAAACTAATTAGTTAAAGGACTTCCACGTCAATGACGCAGTTGTGTTAATCATATCTGGCTCGCTGCCCTCTCAAACCCGGGTTTTTCGCGAGTCTGGTGCTATTTGTGAGTTAGTTAAGCGCATAGCAGCTAGGATCGAGCTAACTCAAGGTTACACTAAAGCTCGTCATGCGGCGTTGCCTCTCAAAACCCGGATTGAGTCTTATGGCGCACTACCGCTTCTTTGTATGTTTGTTCACCTGCATTGCCTGTCTGGGCGCTGCGTTCAGTCCCAGTGCGGACGGAAGGCAACAGGTACTAAATGCCTCCTACCGAGCTATTTCCCTAGAAATTGCTCAGGCGAACTCTCCCCCGGACGATCGCCAGGACTCCAACCCTCCAAAACCGTCTCCAGCGCCCGATAAAAACAAATCTAAGCCGTCCAAAACGTCAAAATCCAATTCCAAAACCCCGAAACCGATCTCCAATTTGATTGTCATTTTGTCTCGCCAGCGGGGGTTGTTAATGTTGGGTTTGGCAGCAGTTGTCGTCACGGCAGCGGCAGTATTTATCATGCTCAAATTAGTTAGCAGCGGCGAGTCAAATCATTCTAAGCGAAGACGGGGAAGAGTCGATCGCCACAACCAAAGAAACTCTCAATTCACCAATCCCGATTCTCCTACAAACTCGCACGAAATTGGACATCAAGAGGTTTCTTTTGGGGGACAAAAACCGCGGCCAGCTTTGCCCTACCATTTTGATTTGCCAAAAGACTACAGTCTCGACAGCAGCGATCGGCCTTTACCGTTTATCCGGGAATCGGGGGAACCAGAATCCGAGGATGCAGCAGTCGAGGGCGATCTAATTAATTCCGACACAGTGCCCTTGGATACTAACAGCAACGGTTACAGCGACACAGGTTTCAACATTCCCGAAACAACTAATCGAGCCGATTCCCTAGCGAGTCGGAAAAAAGATATTTCCCTTCCCGAAAGGGATGGCAGGCCTAAAGTTGATATTATTGAAGCACTGATTGAAGATTTGCAGCACCTAAATCCGGCAAAGAGGCGCAAAGCAATTTGGGAACTCGGCCAGCGGGGAGATTCCAGAGCAGTTGAGCCGTTGCTCGATTTGCTAGCAAATTCCGACTCGAAGCAGTACAGTTTAATTTTGGCAAGTCTCTCGGAAATTGGCATTCGCACGCTGAAACCCATGAATAATGCCTGGTCAATTTCCCTGCAAAATGAAAATCCAGAAGTGCGTAAAAATGCGATTCGCGACTTGACGCGGATTTACGAATTGGTGAATCAAATCAGTCACTTGTTGCACCGTGCGACGGACGATCCCGATCCAGAAGTTCAGGAAACTGCTCGCTGGGCCATCAATCAGTTGAATCGCATCCGTCCGCGTTCTGGGAGAGATTGATAAATCTAGCAATTTTTAAGTAATTTGAGATTGGAGATTTGAGAGTAAAAAATTTAGAATTTAGATTATGTTAGAATTAGTCAAGGCTGACTAATGACTAATGACTAATGACTAATAACTCTTTAAAACTATTGTTCCTGTCAACTTCTGTCGGTAAACTGGGTTCCGGGTTGGGCGGCGGTGTCGAACTTACAGTCCTTAACATTGCTAAAGAATTGCAGCGCCGCGGTCATAAAATAGCAGTTGTAGCACCAGTAGGTTCAGTCTTAGAATCAATTCCAGTAATCGAAATAACAGGCGATTTGCAAGTAACCGCCCAAACACAAGATTACAATGCTTGTATTGTGATGCCCGCCGATTCTGTGCTTGCGAATATGTGGGAATATGCTCGCCAAGTTCAGGATGAATGGGATGTCATTGTTAACTTTGCCTACGATTGGCTGCCGTTTTATTTGACGCCATTTTTTAGGACTCCGATCGCACATTTGATCAGCATGGGCTCCCTTTCGGCATCCCTCGATCGCATTGCCGGACAAACCGCCGTCCAGTTTCCTGGTACGATCGGAGTTCACACCGCTTCTCAAGCCAAAACATTCGCCTTTGCCGAAGAATGTCAGTTGTTGGGAAATGGCATAGATTTATCCCTGTACGAATTTTGCAACCAACCGCAGTCTAAATTAGCTTGGCTAGGCCGCATCGCCCCGGAGAAAGGCTTAGAAGATGCAGTAGCGGCAGCGAAAATTACAGGCATTCCCCTAAAAATTATGGGCAAAATGCAAGATGAGGATTATTGGCAAAAAATTTGTGCAGATTACCCGGATGCTCCGGTAGAATATTTAGGATTTTTGACAACAACCCAAATGCAAGAGCAAGTCCGGCAGTGCCGAGCATTGTTGATGACGCCGCGTTGGGTGGAAGCTTTCGGAAATGTCGCGATCGAGGCTTTAGCGTGCGGTGTGCCTGTGATTGCTTACGAGCGCGGGGGGCCGGCCGAAATTGTTCGAGACGGACTGACGGGCTTTTTAGTGGAGCCTGACAGTGTAAATGGCTTGGTGGGTGCGATCGCCCGCTTAGACCAAATTGACCGCAGCGCTTGCCGGCGACAAGCAGAGGTAGAATATTCTTTGGGAGCTTTGGGCGATCGTTTTGAACACTGGTTCAAATCTATTCTAAAATTGAGTTAAATAAACTCTTAATCGACCACAAAAAAAGAAAACAGAAAAAACTATGGCAACCGAACGTTTAGTGCTTTTATCCAGTAGAGAAATCGAAAAAATGCGCCAAGCAGGCCGTTTAGCTGCCGAACTTCTCCTACACCTAGAACCAATGGTTAAACCCGGTGTCAGCACTCTCGAAATTAACGACGAAGCCGAACGCTGGACTTTGGCACACGGAGCAAAAAGCGCTCCGCTAGGTTATAAAGGATTTCCTAAATCTCTGTGTGCAAGCGTCAATGAAGTAGTATGTCACGGCATCCCGAATGCTAAACAAATTCTCAGAGAAGGTGACATTATTAATATTGATGTAACGCCTTTAGTTGACGGCTATCACGGCGATACTTCCAAGACTTTTTTTGTGGGCAAACCTTCACCGGTAGCGAAAAAGTTAGTGGAAGTAACTGAGGAATGTCTCAGAAGAGGAATTGCTGAAGTTAAACCGGGTGCTCGTACCGGGGACATCGGTGCAGCGATTCAAGAATATGCTGAAGCACAGGGTTTTTCGGTAGTGCGAAATTTTGCCGGGCACGGGGTTCACCGAGTCTTTCACACTGAACCGGAAATTCTGCACTACGGCAAGCGGGGCACGGGAAAGAAGCTCAGACAAGGCATGGTTTTTACGATCGAGCCGATGATTAATGAGGGTACTTGGGAAGTGGAAATTCTCGCCGATGGTTGGACTGCTATCACGCAGGATGGAAAGCTTTCGGCTCAATTCGAGCACACTCTGGCTGTGACTGATTCTGGGGTGGAAATTCTAACTTTGCCTTAATTGTTGACGGTTGACTGTTGACTGTTGGCAGTTGACTGTTGGCAGTTGACCGTTGACAGTCAATGGTTTGCCATCAACTATTTAAAGGAGCTAATATGGAAAGCTTTCAACAGCTACAAGTTTATCAATTAGCTGAAAAAATATCTAACGAAATATGGTTTATTGTTAAAAAGTGGGACGACTTTGCGAAGGATACGATGGGCAAACAAATAGTGCGATCGGCGGATAGTGTTGGTGCTAATATTGCAGAAGGACATGGACGCTATAGCTATCAAGATAATCAGCGTTTTGTAAAAATTGCCAGAGGTTCATTAAACGAAACAAGACATTGGTTGAGACTTGCATACGCTCGCAATCTTTTGACTCAAGAACAAATCCCTCGAGTGCATCCTTTATTAAATGAACTTTCACCAAAACTTAATGCCTATCTTAACTCACTAAAACAAAAAGCCAAAGGTTAACAATCAACAGTCAACAGTCAACAGTCAACAGTCAACAGTCAACAATCAACCTACTAATGACTAAAATAAAATTTCTACAACCAGGAGATTTGCTCAAAGTAATTGCCCCTAGTGGCACTTTGCGAGAATCAACCAACTTTGAAAAGGGTGTAGAAATTTGGAAATCTCGCGGCTATCGAGTTGAATTAACACCGGGTTTTGACGATCGCTGGGGCTATTTGGCTGGTTCCGATGAAAACCGCGTCCGACAGCTAGCAGATGCCCTCAATGACCCGGATTGTCGCGGTATTCTCTGTGTGCGAGGCGGTTTCGGCAGCACTCGACTTTTGGAAAAAGGAAATGTGGCAAAGGCGGAAAACTCCCAATTTCCCCCTCCCGATTCCCATTCGCCGAAATGGTTGATCGGCTTTTCCGACATTACTGCTTTGCTGTGGAATCAGGCTAAATTGGGTATTTGGGGCGTTCACGGGCCGATGCTGACAACTTTGGCTGCGGAACCGGATTGGTCTGTCGATCGACTTTTTGACTGCATCGAAGGTCGTCCCTTACAATCTTTGCAAGGTAAAGGATGGGGCAGCGGACAAGCCACCGGGAGGCTGTTTCCGGCGAATCTGACGGTGGCTTCTCATTTGCTCGGAACCCCGTATCAACCGGATTTGACGGGGGTTATTCTCGCCTTTGAGGATGTTTCTGAGGCTCCTTACAGGGTCGATCGAATGCTGACTTTGTGGCGGATGGCGGGGGCTTTCGCTGGGGTGCGGGGCATTGCTTTGGGGCGCTTCAGCCGCTGCGAGATTGACCCGAGTATTCCCAGTTTTAGCATTGAAGAGGTTTTGCGCGATCGGCTGGGGGACTTGAATATTCCCATTGTCTCGGATTTGCCCTTCGGCCACGAGGGGGTTAACGCTGCTTTACCGATGGGAATTAGGGCTTGTCTCGACGCTGAATCGGGATTGCTGATTTGCGGCGATAAATCGCAACTTTAGGTTAAGGATCGACGTCTATAAATTTAACATGAGATTTTGCACCAGCTAAACAGCCCTAGGGTTGGGTGAGGTTGACACGGTTGGCAGAAATTACATTTAAAATGGATTGTGTATGCAAATGTCGGCGCCAAGAAAGCACAAAGATTTTAAAATTTTCCAGAGGTTGATATGAGAACGCACAACTTGTTAAAAAGTATTGCTGCCACTGTGCTAGTTGCAGGATTGGCACTCACTGGCATTTCGTCTAGTGCAGTTGGCGAACAGATACAGAATAACGATCGCATAGATGGAGTAATTCGCCGCACTTCCCCGATTTACCGTTTCCGGAATATGTGGGTTCCGGGTTCTCCGACGGAAGAATTGCGCGGCCAAGAATACACATTCAGCGCTCGCGAAGGCGATAACATTGAAGTGTTTTTAGACACAGATAGAAGTCGCGGTTTTACTCCCGTGATGGTACTGTTTTACGAGAACAACAAACAAGTTGCTTTTACGCAAGACCGTTCTTTTAATTATCAAATTCCCCGTGGTGGCGAGTACAAACTTTTAGTATTAGCAAAAGATGCTGCCAGAGGCGGTAGCTACACCCTAGAAGTTGCGGGAATTGATGGGGGCGACAGACGATCTCGCAATTCGCGGGACGATTGGTACACCGGGCGAGATAACGGCCGAAATGACGGTCGATATGACAGAGCACAGCTTCTGCAAGATGATTTTGGCTTGCGATCTATCAACTGTAGCGAGAGACGTTCTATGGTCAGAGTAAGGTTTGACGATAATAATCAAAACTCGACTTACTGCGCTGTCCCGACTAGAAACTTTCCGGCGGGAGATTATTACTACAATTCGCGGACTAGAGATTTAGATTCGGCGAGGGTGGATGATAATAGGAGGTTCGATGAGGGCCGCGATCAATGTCGCGTATCCGTAGGCGGAGTGTGCGTAACGAGGTAAGTAGGTCAAACTAGCGCGGGATCAGAAACCGGGTTTCTACGAAGAAACCCGGTTTCTTTGCGTATACACAGGATTTATACCAGTCCTTTATATACAGTCGATCTCTGACCGAAAGCATCCAGGATACAAGCCCCCGGATTCATCCGTCCAGAAATAAAAAACCTGTATCCGATAAAGGAGCCCCCGAATTTATCCGTGGGGTCAATCCTTCAATTCTAAAATCTCAAATCTCAAATCTCAAATCGATTGACCCTCGCCTCACTTTCTTTGGCCATGACAAAATACACATTTGTACACACAAGATTTTCTCGAAAAGGACGATCGCACAGTGGTAAGCTACCAAAGGCATTAAAATATCTAAGGTAGAGAAAAGTTAAAATGTCGGCATTAAATGAAGTTCCCTTGTTGTTGCGGGCAGCCCGCGGCGAAACCCTAGACCGCCCGCCCGTGTGGATGATGCGCCAAGCCGGCCGCTACATGAAGGCTTATCGAGATTTGCGAGAAAAGTATCCCTCGTTTCGCGAACGTTCGGAAATTCCCGAAGTTGCGATCGAAGTTTCCCTTCAGCCGTGGCGCGCGTTTCAACCCGACGGCGTAATTCTGTTTTCCGATATTGTCACCCCCATGCCGGGTTTGGGCATCGACATGGACATCGCCGAAGGCAAAGGGCCGATTATCCACGCACCCATCCGCACTCAGCAGCAAATCGACAACCTGCAACCGCTGAACCCGGAAGAAAGCTTGCCGTTTATCAAAACAATCCTGAAATCCTTGCGCGAGGAAGTCGGCAACAAATCCACCGTGCTCGGTTTTGTGGGCGCGCCGTGGACGCTGGCGGCCTATGCCGTTGAGGGTAAAGGTTCTAAGGATTATGCAATTATCAAAAACATGGCATTTTCCGATCCAACTTTACTGCATCAGTTGCTCTCAAAATTTGCAGATGCGATCGCCGTTTACGTGCGCTATCAAATCGACTGCGGCGCGCAAGTAGTGCAAATGTTCGACTCCTGGGCCGGCCAACTGTCCCCGCAGGACTACGACACCTTCGCTCTACCTTACCAGAAACAGGTGTTCGAGCAAGTCAAAAAAACCCATCCCGACACCCCGCTAATTCTGTTAGTCACTGGAAGTGCCGGCATCCTCGAACGCATGGCAACATCCGGCGCAGATATCGTCAGCGTCGATTGGACAGTGGATATGGCCGACGCGCGCCGACGTTTGGGCCCGAATATGAACGTTCAGGGAAATCTCGATCCGGGCGTGTTGTTTGGTTCTCAACCGTTTATTCGCGATCGAATTCTTGATACAATTCGCAAAGCCGGTCATCGCGGACACATTCTCAATTTGGGACACGGCGTATTACCGGGAACTCCCGAAGATAACGTGCGTTTCTTCTTTGAAACCGCAAAACAAGCCGACAAATTGCTTGCAGTTGCTGCTTGATTTGATTTCGATTGTAGAATCCGATCGAATCCGGTTAATTGCACCTGATATTTGTAGGGAGAGGGCAATGCCCATTGGTATCAACTTAACGTAAAACCGACCGTCTCTCTTGTTTGTATCAAACTCTAGATCCCCCCTAACCCCCCTTAATAAGGGGGGGACAGGAAGCACTCTTTCGTCCCCCTTCTTAAGGGGGATTTAGGGGGATCGAGACTGGGTTAAAAGCGAGATTTATCAGGGGGTCCAGTCTTAAGTTGACACCAATAGGCAATGCCGTCTCCCTACCCTCGAAAAAGATTATATAATCGGAGCGAATCCGGTTAACTGCACCTGATATTTGTAGGACACTCCAAGAGTCCATTAGTGTCAATTTAACGTAAAACCGACCGTTTCTCTTGTTTGTATCAAACTCTAGATCCCCCCTAACCCCCCTTAATAAGGGGGGGGACATGAAGCACTCAAAGTCTCCCTTCTTAAGGGGGATTTAGGGGGATCTGGACTCGAATAAAAGCGATATTCCTCATGGACTTTAGGCTTAAGTTGACACTAATAGGCCATGCCGTCTCCCTACCGTCGAAAAAGCGTCAAATCCTCCCTCTTCCCCTGCGGCAAAATGAACTCCAAAAAAATTTTTGTGACGGGTGCAAGTGGCTGTATCGGTCACTACATGGCCGAAACTTTGATTCAAGAGACAAACCACGAACTTTACCTCTTAGTTCGCAACCCCGAAAAATTAAAATTTGACTGGAAAGCCCGCCCCGGCATCAATATCATACAAGGCGATATGCGAGATATCGATCGACACGCCGAACTTCTGCAAACAATTAATGTCGCAATTTTAGCTGCCACTGCTTGGGGAGGAACTCAAGAAGTGTTTGACGTTAACGTGACCAAAACTCTCCGGCTAATTCAACTACTTTCGCCACAGACTTGCCAACAAGTAATTTATTTTTCAACTGCCAGCATTCTCGGTCGAGACAACAATTTGCTGAAAGAAGCCGGGGAACTGGGGACAGATTATATTAGCTCAAAATACAACTGCATGGTGCATTTGTCAGCCTTGACAAATGTGCCTCCTATTACGGCACTTTACCCGACATTAGTATTGGGAGGAGACGCAGAAAAACCAGTCTCTCACTTGTCATCTGGTCTGCCCCTTGTCGCAAAATGGATTGGTTTGATTCGCTGGTTTAAGGCAGATGGCAGTTTTCACTTCATCCACGGCGCAGATATTGCTAAAGTAGTTAATTATTTAGTTGAACATCCGCCGGCTTCCGAGGAACCGCGACATTTTGTGCTAGGAAATCCGGCGATTACAGCTAACGAAGTGGTAGAACAAGCTTGCCAGTATTTGAATAAAAACATATTTTTTCGGATTACTCTGTCACCTTGGCTGGCCGATTTCTTTATTTGGCTGTTCCGAATTCAGGTGGCTGCTTGGGATAGATTTTGCATCAGCTACCGCCATTTTACCTATCAAAATCTTGTGAATCCCGAAAGCATAGGAATGCCGAGTTACTGCGGCACAGTGGCCGATATGTTAAGAACTAGCGGGATTCCCGGCAAAGATTCAAATTAGGGGAGAAGCAAGAGGGAAGTTCGGCAACGAGCAATGTACGGGATGTAACGGATGTAACGGATGTAACGGATAAATGTTGAGGAAAAAGGAAGAGGAAATGTGCATCAAACTACTAATGTAGGCCACACCATAAGCACTTTACGAGATATATGTAGGGTACGCCTCGGCGCACCTTACGAATAATGTAAGTTTTTCAAATTCTTTTTTGCCTTAGTCCCATGCTTTTTAAATGCGATTATCGTCAATTAACGGTCAAATACGATAAGATGTCAGCATTTGCAAACTTTAACAGGGAACTGCCAGCTAAAAATTGCGCTCATTCTCTTTGTCTTAGGGGGTGTCACCCCTCGCCAAATATTCGATCGAGTGCAAGATCGTAATTTTAGCCTTAACATGAAGTCTTGAGAGTCGATCGAACTCTCAAACACGCCAGCCCGATCGCAAGTTGTTTACTGATGTGAGGTTTAACATATAATGCGAGTTCTCCTAGTTTACCCCCTGTTTCCGAAAACATTTTGGTCTTACGAGAAAATCCTAGAATTAGTCGATCGTAAAGTGCTGCTGCCACCGCTGGGTTTGGTAACGGTAGCAGCTATTTTACCCCAAGAATGGGAATTTAAGTTAGTCGATCGCAATATCAGACAAATCACCGAAGCAGAATGGGAATGGGCAGAGCTCGTTATTCTCTCCGCAATGATTGTCCAAAAAGAAGATTTGCTAGACATCATTCGCGAAGCAAAACGGCGCGGTAAATCCGTAGCTTGCGGCGGCCCTTACCCGACATCCGTACCCGAAGAACCTCAAGCAGCGGGCATAGATTACCTGATTCTCGACGAAGGCGAAATCACCTTGCCGATGTTCGTCGAAGCAATAGGGCGCGGCGAAAAAAGCGGAATGTATCGATCGGACGGCGTAAAACCCGATGTTACCACAACCCCAATTCCCCGCTTCGATTTGCTGGAATTAGACGCCTACGACTCAATGTCAATTCAATTTTCCAGAGGCTGTCCTTTCCAGTGCGAATTCTGCGATATCATCGTCCTCTACGGGCGCAAACCCCGCACCAAAAACCCCCAACAATTGATCGCAGAATTAGACTGTCTCTACAACTTGGGCTGGCGGCGCGGCGTGTTCATGGTAGACGACAACTTTATCGGCAACAAACGCAGCGTCAAACTGTTGCTAAAAGACTTAAAAGTCTGGCAAGAAGAACACAAATTCCCGTTTACTTTCAACACCGAAGCATCCATCGATTTAGCACAAGACAAAGAATTGATGGATATGATGGTAGCGTGCAATTTTAATGCAGTATTTCTAGGGATTGAAACCCCGGATGAAGAAAGCTTGCAAATGACAAAAAAATTCCAAAATACCCGCAATTCCCTGATCGAATCAGTAGAGTTAATTGCGAAAACTGGTTTGCGAGTAATGGCTGGATTCATCATCGGATTCGACGGCGAAAAACCCGGTGCCGGTCAGCGGATTGTCCAGTTTGCCGAAGCAGCCGCCATTCCGAGCACAACCTTTGGAATGCTGCAAGCTTTGCCGCACACTGCATTGTCCCACAGACTAGCAAAAGAAGGGCGGTTGCGCGACAAATCTGGCAACCTCAATCAGACTACTTTGATGAACTTTATTCCGACGCGGCCTCTCGAAGATATTGCCCGCGAATATGTCGAGGCATTCTGCGAAGTGTACGATGCTGAGAAATATTTAGACCGGACTTATCGCCATTTCTTAATGTTAGGTGCACCTACAGCAAAGATACCTGCTCGAGTTCCCAGTTGGATAGACTTGCGAGCACTGCTAACTGTGGTGTGGCGGCAGGGAGTCAAGCGTAGCACTCGCTGGAAGTTTTGGCATCATTTGTTCAGCATTCTCAAGCGCAATCCTGCGGTTTGGGATCATTATTTGACTGTGTGTGCTCACAACGAGCATTTTCTGGAATACCGCCAGATTGTGCGGGATGAAATCGAATCTCAATTGGCTGACTTTTTGGCTAATGAGTCTCAAACCGTCTATCAAGAACCTGTTGCTGTTGAGGAAAAGCAAGTGCAAGCGGTTTAGGGTTCGAGAATTAAACCTAATACCCAGATACCCGACTTCTTAAACAAGTCGGGTATCTAAATTGCTGGAACAAAAATATCCTCTGGGTGATTGAAGAGATTTACCCCACACTCAGCAATTCATCAAGCTTGTTCTTTAGGTCAGGCGATGCGATTAGTGGTCTATAAGTTTCACCTTCATAGGGCTTCCAAACATATCCAAGACTGAACGCTCGAAAAACCGAAGATGCTCCCGTTGCTTGCCAAACAGCTTCAGCTAAAACCAAACCTGGAAAAACTAACGCAGGCTCTTCAATCAATTCGCTGTAGGTTCTAAACTCATCTACTTCCACACCAACTAAAGCATACCGAAACGGTGGAGCAAACCGCAAACTATGATACAGAAAAATACCTATTTCTGTCATTAAATAAGCACTTTCTGGTGTGTCAATCCCAATCTCACTGATGCCACTTGGACAAACTCTACACCACCAATTTTCTTCTATATCCTGAAAAGTTTCTGCCCGACATTGGGAATGTCTACCGTTTGACAGAACCCAAGAAATTTCATTGAAATATTGAGCAAATTGCTGTGCTTCAGATTGCTTTGTGCCACATTCAGCCGATAAGCTAAATACCCATGCCATTGCTCTTCTCCCGTTGACTAAATTAAACTATCAAACTTTCTCCCATTCGCTCTGTGTCTGGGCCAGCGCTACTTCATATTTCTCTAAAAGCATTGTAGCGCTTGGCAAAATACTGACATGAGTTGGACTATCTTGTACAGCTTCAATATCTCCAACAATCTTGCTGTCGTCAATCTGCCAAAGAGGATCTTTTCCTATTCCGCCAAATTTTGGGGGTTTGCGGAATGGTGGTAAGCCTTCGATAGAGAGGGATACAGACATTCCTTTTGTGTTTCTAATGGCTACAGTGACAGACTCCTCTGAAGACTTGCGCTCTGTTTCTGGTAGTAAATAACCTTGTTCATCCAACCAGTCTTTGGGTACTTGCTCAACATCAATGTCAATACTGGGTCTGACTCCCAGTAGCCTCGCGTTGCGTCCCATTTTGGGTTTACCGTTTTCTTCTGCCATGCCTCGATAATAGAGTCTTGCCATTAGCCTTTTATCAGCTCAACTCGATCGCCATACCAATCATAAGATAGTTGCTGCATTGGTTTCACCCGATCTTTAAATATAACATTTTTGCCTTGTTTATCACCACACCCGCTGAATTGGGTAAGCATCAAAAGCTTCATCGCGACTAATCAAAACAAGCGAATGATTCATCGTCTGTGCTACCAGAATGCGATCGAAAGGATCTCGATGATGCAGAGGAAGACCTGCGTAAATCTCAGTGTCTTCAAATGTAATTGGTAGAATTTGAGCGTTAATGTATTGCAATTCCTTCGGCAGGTCTTCAAATGGTCGATTCAGTTGAAGCTTACCGACATTGATTTTAATAGAGATTTCCCAAAGACTGGCAATACTAAAATACAAACCTGTTTTAGTATCGATAGCTTCTTTTGCTTTACTACCTAGATTGGAATCGCCAAGCAAATACCACAGAAAGGCATGAGTATCTAAAAGGGATTCCATGTTACATATATTCCTTTAAATCTTCCAGCGGTTCATCGAAATCATCAGACATAACGATCCGATCGGCCCAACTACCATAACCATGAGGTTGTTCAATTTGTTCGGGAGATGATTCTGTTTTGGCGTGTTTTTGAAGTAGATATTTTGCATAATGCAATATCTCTTGTTTGAGAGATTCTGGCATCTTGACGACAGTTTGAAAAATCTCTAGATCGATAGTCATGATTTCTGTACAATTTTTACTATGTCATATTCACCAATTATACTGTAATGGCAGTCAAAAGGTATTTGGTGCGAAGGGAGAGCGCCCTGTGATTGCTCTCCCTTGATACGATTACTTGCGATCGCACAAACGCGGGTTTGTCTGTTTGCCCTTGTCTGTTTCAGTCGGCTCATCTTTCTGCAACGCTGTCAGGATTTGAAAGCACAGCTTGAGCAGAAACAGTAATCCGCCTGCTGTTGGATCGCACAAAGTTGCAAAGCCAACCACCGCAAACTCGATTACTTGGAGCCATTTCTTTTTGTTGGAAAGTTTCATCAGGAGTAGTTTGAAATCGACTCTTACATCGTTTCAAAAATGCTCTCAAGCATGGTCAGAGTAAGTGTTTGACTATTTGTCAGACTTGTCAGACTTGTCAGACTTGTCAGATTTGCCATAATTGATACCAATTTCATAAAATAGTGCTACAGTTAGTAGAAATGCATTTTGCAATTTAGTAGCCAAAGAGAGGTCAAAACC
>NZ_JAUBSF010000109.1:0-19594 GCF_036704615.1 Microcoleus sp. K4-B3 | reverse complement strand
GATTTAGAGTTTAATTTGGGCGATAAAAAGCCGTCCGATAGTCCGACAGAGGATTCCCCAGAGGATTCCCCAGAGGAAGTGTCCGACTATGACAACGGACAGCCAGAACCGTTGTCAGACAAGCTGTCCGGCGAAGTGTCCGGCGAAGTGTGGACTGTCCGACGGTTTGGTCAGATGTTCCCTAACCTGGCTCCTGAGCAATTATTTGTGTCCGTGTCCGAGGCTGCTTTATCGGGCGCAAATATCCGCACAATTATCAAGTCAGTTTTAAAGTGTGGTGAAAAAAACGGTCATCCAACACGCAGCTATTCACGCCACGGAAAAAGCCTCTTGAAGTGGCTAATTCAAAATTACGATGATGGAGAGATTGCACAGTTGCCCAAAATTCAAGAGTTCCTACAAAACGAAAGGGGTAATAACAATGCTTAGTAAGTTATTAAGGGTGATTCCCTGCTCTATGCTTGATGCAATTTACGATGCCATTTTTGCAGAGTTAGTCAGGCGCGGTGACATCATCCTCTCTGATGACTTGAACAACAACGACTACAACTAACTAAGGAGAATGACTGATGCCGACTGGAAAGCAATATGACCACCCTTATGAGCATGAAATACCCAAAATTGATGAATTAGCTCTCTGCATTGCCTTCTTACAAGCTGCAAAAATCAGAGCGGAAAAGCATATAAGCAACCCCTTCACAGACCAATCGTGGCTCGAAGAACCCGAACAGCGATTGATGGATTCGGCTAGCACTGCCATTGATGAAGCTGTGGAAAATTTGGCAGCTCTAAGAAATGCTCTGAAGAGGGATAAGGAAGAAGATGAATAACCCCAGCAGTACATACCTAATCTCAGTGCGACCGACTTGGGCTGATGCCTTTTTCCTTGACCGTAACCCAAAGACGATCGAACTGCGTAAAGGCAGCTTTGGAGCATCCCTAAAACCGGGCGATAATATTGCAATTTACGCCACAATGCCGACCGCTAAAGTGCTAGGAATTGTGCGGATTGTGAAACGTGAAACACTACCGCTCGATCAACTGTGGCGGGCATCGGAGCAAGGGCAACTGGCAAGGGTGACGCGCCAACAGTTCGATGCTTACTACTGCAATCAGGAATCAGGTATTGGGGTTTGGGTACAATCAGCCCAACTGTTACCTAAGCCGATCGCCCTTTCCAAACTTCGGCAGAACTGGGGCCATCGCTGGCAACCACCGCAGCAAATTCAGCAATTAACCGACGATCGGATAATGGCACTGAACATCGATCGCTGAACATTGCCAACATAAACGAGCGCTACGGTGTTAAGGATGATTTGACATCGTAGCGCTACCTGATGGCTGATAACGCTACAGTGGTACTCATGGGGCAAAAGGTGAAACCAATTGCCAATTACCAATTACTAATACCCTTCATTTAAAAAGCCCTCGGCATCACGCTGGGGGCTCTTTGTTTTGGGGTGCGATCGGGCAAGCCAAAAAAACCCGGCATTAACCGGGGTATCAATTCCTAATGTCCGTGGGATGTGTCGTCTCAGGACTTCTCAATGTTCGCAGAATCTATTCAGGTCTTGGCATGGGGCAATGAAATGTATCAGAGTCGGCAGCAATACTTTTAACCCTGTCTAGTGTCGCTAGACAATCGTCTAGCGCTCGGTGTCCCCCATGCAGCGGATACCATCGGTAGCCCTCGTGGTAGTCGCTCCAATCGCCCTGCCACTGTGCATACCACTCCATAATGCACTCGTAGCGTTTGCTCAAATTGAAACTTTTTAAACCGTGCAGCTTGCGGCAATAATCCAAGATTTTGATATCAAAAGCAGCATTGTAGATAAAGACCCGTTTATCTTTCAGCACCTCTACAATCTGCGGGTAAACTTCGGGAAAAGAGGGCGAATTTGCCACCATTGCGTCGCTGATACCATGAATTGCTACAACATCGGGAGGGATGGATATTGTGGGCTTAACCAGGGTATTAAGTAGTGTTGCACCGAGATGATTTACGATCGCAATCTCCACAATCTCAGCATTGTGCAGCCCCGTAGTTTCAGTATCCAGAATTACCCAGTCATCCCTGGTTAATTCGTCACGAGTCCAGCGTATAGCCGCGACTCTATCCTGCTCAATCAGCCGTTCCCGGCTGTTGTACCAGTCGTTATATTCGCGCTTGATTCGAGCTTTCTCACGGTTGGCAGCAAGCGTTTCGAGTTGCTTTTCTGTCGGTTTTCTTTTAGGGCGGCAGGACTCTAGGTAGTCGGGGTCATAAAGCAAAACATCGTACTTTTGCGCCCTGATAATTCCGACTGCTTTTAGGGGCGATAAACTCAGTTCTGCGAGTTGCTTTTTGGTTTTGAGATTTTGGGGAGGTTCGCCTGGTTTCCCCCACCATTTATACTCATCTAATTTATCCATCATCGCCCCCTAGGATTTCTAGGATTTCCACAACGTCTGCCAAGTCAGCCCTCGACTTTTTACGCTTGGATTTCAATTCGTTGAGTAAGTTGGCTGCCTCTGGTAACTCGTTGGCTGGTGTCGAATTTTGTTTGAGTTCGGCGTCGGTGAGTTTCGCTTGCAATTCCCGAATTTCATCGCCCTGTTTGAGGATGGTTGCTTTTGCATCCGCTAGTTCAGCTCTGGCGTCGGTAAGCTGCTGTTCCCAACGAACTTTCTCAAGCTCCATCTCAAGTTCTGAGCGATGCAGTTCTTCGCGAAAGGCGGTGAGTTCTGCAAGTTGCGATCGCACTTGTCCCAGTTCGTCTCGGAGTTTGGCAGAGTCCGCGCGGGCTTCGTCGCGTTCATCCTTGAGTACCCTGCAATCGCTGCGAACCTCATTCAATTCTTGCTCTACCCAACCTACATCAGCCTGCAATTCAAGCCTGAGCGATTCATCGTTGCCCTCGCTCAGGCACTCAATTTTCCCAGCCGTTCCTCAAAGCTGGCTAACTTCTCTGCTAGCAACTTGTCTAGCAAGGGGGCGATGGTTGATTCTAAATCCCCACCTGTCGGCGCTGCACTAGCAGGTTTTATCCCCGTCGCTGACTCCAACAACCCCACAACCCAAGCGTTTACGCTTAAGCCGTTGGTTTCGGCAGTGGTCTTGATAGCTTCTAGCAAGTCTTCCCGTCCGTCCAGTCTCAAGTTGAGTTGAAGCCTTTTATTTGTAGGGGTTTCGGGCTTATTAGTTTTGCTCGTCATAGTCTTGTCTAGTAATAAACTAGCCACAGTCTAGCACAATGCTAGTTAATTGTCTAGTATTACGCTAGCTTAAAATTAGCGCCTCTAGCTTTGTGTCTAGTGCCTTAATCGAGCTTTTGTCTAGTGTGTATGCTATAACAAATACTAGATATTAAATGCTCAATCTGTACTAGACATTCTGCTAGTACAAATTGAGCATTTATCTAGCATCTTCATCTAGCTTTTTGTCTAGTGTCTATGCTATAACAAATACTAGACATTGTGCTAGTATTTGTTATAGCGAAACGGAAACGACATAAACCGCTCGCTACATACGCTTCACAACCAGCACACACAACCAAAGGACAAAGAACAATGGCTCTGTTAGCCAACAAGTTCGCTCAAATCGCCTCAAAAATCGACGCCACGAATGCCCAAATCGCAGCGCTACAAGCCAAGCTCAGCGAGCTCCAAGACTATCAGCAACAGTTGCCTGACCGCTAGCGAACCCTCCCATCGCTAGCGGTATTTAGTACATAGGTTAGACAAAATACTAGCATTAAATTATGAGAAATACTAGACACAAAAACTAGCTTAATTACTAAATGTCTACTAGGCATAGTGCTAGTATTTATCTAGTACAAACAAAACCAGTGCCCGAAAAAACTCCGACCGCCCCAGAACCGATCGCCACACCGACGCTACCGCACCAACTACGGAGAGTGCTTACGGCTAAGCCGATCTCCACCAAGAAACTAATGCTCTCGTTAGTCTCGGTCAAGCGCATAGTATCTGATTGGCCTACCAGTAACTTTGATCGCAACGAACTAGAAATAGCAGGCGAGTTGAGTTTGGCTCACGGGGGCTTGATAGCTCCCAGGCGTGGCACGGCGAGACAGTAACGGGTACAAGGTTGTCGCCGGTCACTTTCAATATCACGCGGCTACGCTGGCACATCGACTCAATCCGGGCCCCCGCAAAGCGAGCATATCCCAGCGCGAGTCCTAGAATCCGAAAATCAAACGACAGGCGAGCGCACTACTTAAGATGCTGAAGTTCGTAGCGCCCGATCCCGTAGCCCCATCCCAGCAATCGGATGGGGCCATTTAAAATATTTGAATCTAAGATAAGGTTTCTTATCTTAGATTCACTCTACCGACTCAACCGCCATGAAACTTGTCCCCAACACCCATCAACCCAGTCTCCAAGTGGTCGCTACAAACACAGTAACAGAACAGCTCGTCTGTTTGTGGGTACACGGTAAGTCTAAAACCACTCAAAAACTCTACCGCCGGGTGTCTGGTCTATTGTTGGGGGCGGTCGGGAAGCCAGCACGGTATCTGACGCTCGGCGACCTGCAAAACTTCGTGGATACACTGGAGGCGCGGGGCTTATCTACTTCGTCCCGTCGCACTTATATCGCTGTGGTGAAATCACTTTTATCATTCGGTCACAAAACCGGGCTTATCCAAGTTAATGCTGGGGCTGCACTAAATACCCCCAAGCCCAAAGATACTCTGAGCCAAAAAATCTTAACTGAAGCTGAAGTTAGGATGCTGATTGCGTCCGAACCCTGCGAGCGAAATCGCTTAATATTCAAGGTTTTTTACTACGCGGGTTTGCGTGTCTCCGAGTTGTGTGGTTTGAACTGGGAGGACTTGACGAGTAACGGTGAGAGCGGCCAATTTTTGATTTACGGCAAGGCCGACAAAACTCGCGTAGTGCTTTTGCCTCGACAGTTGTACGCCGAACTGCTCAGTAGCCGTGGTGATGCAGGCAACCTGGAACCAATTTTTAGGAGTCGCAAGAAGTCCGACGGCGGTAGGCTCAATCCGGTTTCTGTAACTCATCTGGTTAAGGTAGCAGCCGTTCGTGTTGGACTTTCTGAGAAGGCATCAGCGCACTGGCTCAGGCACTGCCACGCTAGTCACGCGCTGAACCGTGGGGCCCCGATTCACCTACTATCCCAAACTCTTGGTCATGCCAGCGTCGCGACTACTAGCAAATACCTCCACGCAAAACCGAATGACAGCAGCGGATTGTATCTGATGTAGGGCTGAGCCACAAAAAAGCCCCAACTATAGCAGTTGGAGCGATTCTGGTTCTGGCAGTTGACGCCGAAGGCGATCGGCTCTTCCGAACGCGAACAGATTGTTGGAACCTTTGTGCCGACCCCATCTTTAATCCCTCAAGTTGAGACCTGAGTTCTTACGAAATTCTCGCGAAGTCAAAACCTTCAGGTTTCCTTGCAGCAGAATTACGGGTTTGGAGATGAGGGTGACTGGATTCCTGTAAAGCCTCCTTACCTGATTTCAATGTTTAGACACTGGTTAGGGTCTATACTCCGATCGGACAATACTTTTTGGCGATGCTAGCGATCGCCCAGTACGAGAAATAAATGGCAAACGGACAAAACGGGCAAAACGGACAAAAGAGAAAATTAGAAACTCAACTCTGGAATATTGCCGACTCGCTACGGGGCAAGATGAATGCTGATGAGTTTCGGGATTACTGCTTAGGGTTCATTTTCTATAAATACCTGTCCGAGCGTCAGCATCTTTACGCCAATGAAATCTTGGCTGAGGATAAGATTGATTTTCTAAAGCTTGATGAATCGTCAGCAGAAGGGCAGAAATATTTAGAGGCAATCAAAGAGGAGTCGATCGCACATTTGGGGTATTTTCTGAAGCCGTCGGAGTTGTTTGGTGCTTTGGCAAAGCGGGCATTGGGGAATAAGGCCGAGGAGGAAGAGATTAGTGATGAGGAGTTGGAAGCGAGTTCCATTTTTATTTTGGACGATCTGACTCAGGTGCTCAATAGCATTGAGCGATCGACAATGGGGAAGGAGAGTGAGGAGGATTTCGATCATTTGTTTGAGGATTTGGATCTGACTTCGACAAAGTTGGGGCGAACTCCGAAGGCGAAAAATGCGCTGATTGCGAAGATTTTGGTGCATTTGAATAAGATTGATTTTCGGTTGAAGGACAGCGAGAGCGATGTGCTGGGGGATGCCTACGAGTATTTGATTGGGCAGTTTGCCAGTGGGGCGGGGAAGAAGGCGGGGGAGTTTTATACGCCGCAACAGGTTTCTAAGGTGTTGGCGAAGATTGTGACGACGGGGAAGGAACGGCTGAGGTCTGTTTACGATCCGACTTGTGGATCGGGTTCGTTGTTGTTGCGGGTGGCGCGAGAGGTGGAGTCTGTCGGGGATTTTTACGGCCAGGAGATGAACCGCACGACTTACAACCTTGCGCGGATGAATATGATTTTGCACGGGGTGCATTATCGGAATTTCGATTTGCGGCAGGAGGATACGCTGGAGCATCCGCAGCATGAGGGAATGCGGTTTGAGGCGGTGGTAGCAAATCCGCCGTTTTCGGCGCATTGGAGTGCGAATAAGCTGTTTGAGTCGGACGATCGCTTTAGTCAGTATGGTCGGTTAGCGCCGAGTTCTAAGGCTGATTTTGCGTTTGTGCAGCATATGCTACATCATTTAGATGAGAATGGGACAATGGCGGTGGTGTTGCCCCACGGGGTTTTGTTTCGGGGTGCCGCCGAGGGGGAAATCCGCAAGTATTTGATCCATGAGCGCAATTGGTTGGATGCGGTGATTGGGTTGCCTGCGAATATTTTTTATGGCACGAGCATTCCAACTTGCGTGTTGGTGTTTAAGAAGTGTCGCGAGCATCCCAACGATATTTTATTTATTGATGCGAGTGCGAATTTTGAGAAAGCAAAGAATCAGAATTTTTTGCGGGATGAGGATGTAGAGAAGATTGTTGAGACCTATCGAGGACGGTTACAAGAAAACAAATATAGTTATTGTGCGCCGTTGGCCGAGGTGGCGGAGAATGATTTTAATTTGAATATTCCGCGTTATGTGGACACGTTTGAGGAGGAGGAGGAGATCGATCTGGGCGCGATCGCGGTAGAGTTGCGATCAATGGATCGGGCAATGGAGGAGAACGATCGCCTGATTCGGGGGTTTTGTGATGAGTTGGGGATTGAGGTTCCGTTATGAGTAAGAAAGTAAATAGAAAAGTTCCTAAGTTGAGATTCTCTGAATTTGAGGGAGATTGGAAATTTGGAGAAGTCAGCGATTTAATTAGTAGCTTAGATGCAGGTGTTAGTGTTAACTCGGAGGACAGAGCAGCAAATCAAGTTGAGAAAGGAATTTTAAAAACTAGCTGCATCTCTAATGGAGTTTTTAACCCCACTGAAAATAAGGTAGTTGCCGACGAACATGAACTTAGCCGTTTAAAAGAACCTGTCACTAAAAATACAATTTTAATTAGTCGAATGAATACACCTATCTTAGTTGGTGCAAATTCTTATATAGAGAAAGATTATCCAAATCTCTTTTTGCCAGATAGACTCTGGGCTGCAAAAATAAAAAAAATAAATTTTCCTAAGTGGGTTTCTTATTATTTTATTAGAAATAAAGTCAGAGGACTTTTATCTTCAAGAGCAACAGGTACTAGTAATTCGATGAAAAACATTACGAAAAATGATGTTTTGACCTTACCTGTATACTTTCCCTTGATCCCTGAACAGGAAAAGATTGCGAGTTTTTTGGGGGCAGTAGACACCCGTCTCACCCAACTGCGCCGCAAGCACGAACTCCTGCAAACCTATAAACGGGGCGTAATGCAGAAAATCTTTTCTCAACAAATTCGGTTTAAGGGCGATGATGGGAAGCCTTTTCCTGATTGGGAAACGAATAGAATTGACAATTTTTTAGTTCGCTACAATAATCCTGTTCATGTTCAACTTGATGCAGAGTACAGCCAAATTGGAATAAGATCGCATGGAAAAGGTATTTTTCACAAAGAACCTGTAACAGGAAGAGATTTAGGGAATAAAAGAGTGTATTGGGTTCACCCCAGATCATTTGTTATTAATATTGTGTTTGCTTGGGAGCAAGCTGTAGCTTTAACAAGCAATGAAGAAGATGGTTTTATTGCCTCTCATCGTTTTCTAATGTTTTTGCCAAAAAACAATAAGGTAAATCTTCAATTTGTATTACTTTTCTTTTTAGGGAATCGAGGAAAATCTTTGTTGGAACTTGCTTCGCCAGGAGGCGCTGGCAGAAATAAAACGCTTGGACAACAAAACTTTTCTGAACTTCAAGTAACATTCCCAACTTTAAAAGAACAAGAAAAAATAGCTGATTTTTTGACGGCGATTGATAAAAAGATGGAAGCTGTTGCCAAGCAAATCAATTTAACCGAACAATTCAAAAAAGGCTTACTACAAAAAATGTTTGTATAATGGAGTGTTATGGATAGCTTAGAAGCCTTAGTAAAAAGACATCTCAAAGAATTTCCAGATTTTCAATACTATGGTGCATTTGGTGAATTCATTAGCGCAATTGAAAGCTATCACCAAGATTTAAATATGGGAGTGAGCTCAGATTGCTGTAACTCCCTTATTCAAAGCATTTGTAGAACCATTATCACCCAAATTGATTCAGTTGAAATAGATGCGGTAAACTCTATGAGAACTGATGAACTAATAAGGAAAGCAGTAACACTACTTCAAAAAAATGATGATCTCCATGAAAGGAACTTTGTATCTCAGCTTGGAAAAGTAGGAATATATATAAATAATATAAGAAATAGCCGAGGCGAATTATCACATGGCAGACATATACCAAAAGAACTGCTTAACGATCAGGATTTATCTCGGCTACTGAGAGAAATAACAGAAAGCCTATCCCGTTACCTAATCTCTTCATTTTTTAGTTTTAAATTAGAACAGTTTAAAGAAGAAGCTGAAGTAGAAGAAGATTTAATTAGATATGAAGACTATCCAGAGTTTAACGAATTACTAGATGCAGATTATCCCTATGAAGGCAAACTAATCTATAGCCAAGCCTTATACACACTATACTATGAAGACTATACTATCCAGCTACAAGCCTTCTTGGATGAACAAGAACCATTAGACGAAGAGTAGGGAACAATGACTGAATCTGAAGCACAACTAGAACAAAATTTGATTGATCGCCTGACGGGACTTGGCTACGAACCCGTCACCATCCGCAACGCCGCCGACCTCACCGCCAACCTCAAAGCCCAACTAGAAAAACATAATAAAACCCAACTCAGCCCCGAAGAATTTAAACGAGTCCTCAACCACCTCGACAAAGGCAACGTCTTCGATCGAGCCGAACGCCTCCGTGACAGAATGCTCCTCATCCGTGATGATGGCACACCTACTTACCTAGAATTCCTCAACACCGAACACTGGTGTCAAAACCAATACCAAGTCACCCACCAGATCGCCCAACAAGGCAAATACAAAAATCGCTACGACGTAACCCTGCTGATCAACGGCTTGCCCCTAGTCCAAATCGAACTCAAACGCCGAGGACTCGAACTAAAAGAAGCATTCAACCAAATCAACCGCTACCAACGCCACTCCTACGGTGCAGACTTTGGGCTATTTCAATACGTGCAAATTTTTGTCATCTCCAACGGAGTCAAAACCCGCTACTACGCCAACAACCGCAAACAAGAATACAAACAAACCTTCGACTGGGCAGACTCAGAAAATAACCCGATCGCCCCACTCGACGACTTCGCCGCTGCCTTCCTGGAGAAATGCCACCTCTCCAAAATAATCTGCAAATACATCGTCCTGCACCAATCTGACAAAGTGCTGATGGTGCTGCGTCCCTACCAATATTACGCTGTCGAAGCTATCCTTGAGCGCGTCAAAACCACAGACAAAAACGGCTATATCTGGCACACCACAGGCTCAGGCAAAACCCTCACCAGCTTCAAAGCCGCCCAAATCCTGACCGCACTCCCCAAAGTCCATAAAGTGCTGTTTGTGGTCGATCGCGCCGACCTCGACTACCAAACCAGCAAAGAATTCAACCACTTCAGCCCCGACAGCGTAGATACCACCGAGAGCACCAGAGAACTCGTCAATCAGATGACAGGCGACAGCAATCTCATTGTCACCACCATCCAAAAACTCAATAACGCCATCCGAAACCCTCGCCATGAATCTGTCATGGAACCCCTGCGGAATCAGCGTATCGTTTTTATCTTCGATGAATGTCACCGTTCCCAATTTGGCGAAACCCACAAAAATATCGTCAAATTCTTCCCCAACGCCCAACTGTTCGGCTTCACTGGCACACCCATCTTCGCCGACAACGCCGCAAGTAATACCTATGGCAAACGCACCACCAAAGATTTATTCCAAGAGTGTCTGCATAGATATGTGATCACTAATGCGATCGCCGATGAAAACGTTCTTAAATTCTCCGTTGAATATTGGGGGAAAATCAAGCGCAAAGACGGCAGCCTTATCACCGAACCCAAACTCGATCGCGAATTTTTTGAAAATCCCGATCGCATATCCCTAATCGTTGATTGGATCATAGAAAACCATAACCGCAAAACCCACAATAAAAAATTCTCTGCCATGCTCTGCGTCAGTAATATTGATAGCTTACTGACCTATTACGAAACTTTTAAACATAAACAAAAACAGGGTTTACATGACTTGCGAGTCGTGACGATTTTCACCCCCAGCATTAACGAAGACGACGAAGAGGCAAATGGCTTAATCGGCGAACCCGATTTTGATTTAAAAACCAGCAACAGTTCCCATAGCCGCGACAAACTCGCCGAATTTATCAACGATTACAACGCCCTCTATCAAACCCAACATTCCGTCAGAGATAGCAAAGCCTTCTACACCTACTACAAAGACATCTCCAAACGGATGAAAGACCGCGATCGGGAAAACGCTCAGGATCAAGAACGTGCCGATATTCTGTTAGTGGTCAATATGTTCCTCACGGGCTTCGATGTCAAAAAGCTCAATACCCTCTACGTTGATAAAAATCTCCAGTATCACGGACTCATTCAAGCCTATTCCCGCACCAACCGCATTTTAGGCGAACTCAAATCCCAAGGCAATATCGTCTGTTTCCGTAACCTCAAAGAAAACACCGACCAAGCCGTCGCCCTCTTCTCCGATGCCAACGCCAAGGAAGAGATATTTATCGAACCCTACGAACACTACATTGAAGCGTTTAATCAAGGTGTGCAGGCATTGAGGGCGATCGCCACTATCCCCAACGATGTCAATAAACTGATCGGCGAAGACGATCAAGTGGAATTTGTCAAAGCCTTTCGTAACCTCATCCGTTTACTCAACGTCAGTAAATCCTTCACCGAGTTTAAGTTTACTGACCTAAACATGGACGAACAGACCTTTGACGACTATAAGAGCAAGTATCTCGATATCCACGATCGAACGCGATCGCGCAAAGAGGAGGAAAATGAATCCATCATTGAGGAAGTGGATTTTGAACTAGAACTCATTCAACGCGACGAAATCAACGTTTCCTACATTCTTAAACTCCTAGTAGAACTTCGACAAAATACCAAAACCACGGAAGAAGACTATCAGAAGAGAAAAGAGTCTATTCTCGAACTCGTTGGGCAAGAGGTTCAATTACGCAGTAAACGGGATCTCATTGAAAAATTCATTGACGAACAGATGCCCATAATTAAGCCAGAAGAGGCGATCGAAACCGCATTTCAGAGCTTCTGGAATCAAGAACGCACTGTCGCCGTGCGCCAACTCTGTCTCAAGGAAAATCTCAAGCCCGAAGCAGTCAACCAAATGATTGCCGACTACAAATTCTCAGGCAAAGAACCATTACGCGAGACAGTGCTGAATGCCTGTAACGAAAAACCCAAACTATTAGAGCGCAAAAAAATCTTCGATCGCGTCGTGTTGAAATTACTCGACATTATTAACAAGTTCGATGATGCTCTGGGCGCATTTGAAGAGGAACAATAAAACAACCCTCAAAGCAGGCAACCGCCAAATCAGTGGCGATCTTCATACGTGGTCTAACAAGTCGATAAAGCGGACGGACAAGAGATTCTAGTGGGGATGCCGAGATTATCTGCCAGCGCTTATTTTAGCCGTTATCTCGCAAACGCTGCCTGACCTTGGAGATGATTCGGAAGCGAGATCGAGAATTAAGGATTCCGGTGTACAAACAAGAAGTAATAATATACGGCTCTATCGTAATTGTGGTGGTAACGCAAGCTGATAATCTTTCTGCATCAACGTTTTGGGCCTTGACACTCCATAAAATTTGGCTCGGCTGCTACTTTTTACACCAAACATCCGGGAGAGCCTAATATACTGTATGATTAAGTGTAATTCTTTACAAAGATACAATTTTACTGTCAACTTTCGTTGGTAACGACAACTTAGAATATTCCTGTCCCAGAATCATGGAGGTCGTTGGTTATGGCAGACTACTCGCCAAGCCTGATTTTTACTTGGGAAATTGCAGCGGTTGAAGCTAAGGCAAGTAACGCTACTGAAATAGAGGCTTCCCATCTATTGATTGGACTGTGTAAGCTTTGTGATTTGGATTTAGAACGCTTCTTTACAACACCTTCTGTAGAAAAACAGGGTCAACGTCCTGAGTTCGAGGCTGACATTCTTGAGCTAAAGCAAAAGTTTCAACAAGCTGATATGAACCCGACAACCTTTCGCCGTCGCTTGCGATCCGTTGTTGCTAACCTTGGACTAAATGTGGATACCGGGCGAGGAATGTCTCGCAGCCAAGAGTCGCGACAGGTTTTTCGGCGGGCAGAAGAGATTGCATGGAAACAAGGGAATCTCCCACGTCCTCATCACTTGTTACAGGCGCTGTTGGAATTGCCAGCACCTCCGTGGGCTAATATTCTCGATGGAATGGATATTAGTAATCTTCAAGAAAGCTTTTTCCGCGATGCAGCATCAGGTTTTGAAGAAACTATTAAGACAGAAGCTGCTGAATCAAAGAACCTGCAAAATTTGAAGCAGACACCTTTTTTGGATCGCTTTGGGCGAGACTTAACCGAGCAAGCGCGTGAGAACCAACTTGGCCCAGTTATCGGGCGGCGTTCTGAAATTCGCAGTTTGGCACAAGTGTTGATAAAGCACCGTCAGCAGAATGCGCTTTTGGTGGGTGAATCTGGCGTAGGCAAGACTTCTATTGTTAATGGATTAGCTCAGCGAATGGTGGGAACTAAAGCGTTGCCAGGGCTGGAGGATAAACGGATAGTAGAAGTGTCTTTTCCGGCATTGTTAACGGGCCTGAAAAATCAGAGTGAGATTGAGGAAAGATGCAAAACTGCGCTCGAAGAGGCTTCAGGGGAAGATATCATCCTATTTATAGAGGAAATCCACAAAATTTTTGCTTCAGAAGCAGAACAGACGATCGCACTTGCTCGCTTGCTAAAATTAGCTATAACACAGCGGAATTTGCAATGTATTGGCACGATATCGGGCGACACAGGCAACCAAATTTTGGGAAAAGATGAATCATTGATGCGACACTTTCAGGTAATTCAGATTGACGAACCAACTCCTGAAGAAGCTATAGCCATCCTCAAGGGACTGCGATCTAACTTGGAGAAACATCATGGTTTAAAGATTTTAGATTCTGCTATTGAAGCATCGGTAGAGATGTCTGTGCGTTACTTGCCTGATTTTCAGTTACCGGAAAAAGCCATTGATTTAATCGATCGAGCTTGTGCGGGTGTTCGCCTTGTTTCTCTTTCTGGCGGTAGCGATCGATTAATGGTTTCTAGCATTGGGCGCGAAGAAGTAGTCGCCGCGATCGCCTTAAAATCTCATATTTTTTCAACCTTCCATCCAGCCTGACTCCCCACTTTGCCGGCTCGGATGAATGCAAAAGCGCCCCGCTTGAATCGATCGCCGCTGGGTTTAACTCCGATGAGCGCTTTAACTTCGGCTGTCGATAGAATCCAACCCGAGGCGATCGCCTGTTCCAACGCGGCGTAATGTTGCAGAGGGTCGCGATTTGCTGCAATGTGTCTGGCGATCGCCTCGATGAGTTCAAGAAAGTTTTCTCTGTCTTGATTTATAGCTGTTGCGACCGCAGGTTCGATCGCTTCTATTTTGAAAACTTCGGTGCGGCTGCTTTCAAAATCTGATAGAGTGCCGCCAGATTTTAGGTGCTTGTCCAGTTTGTCCAGTTTGTCCAGTTGCTCACTGGATATTTTGCCTCGGGCTACTGGTTCGATCGATAAAGCTTTTATGCGATCGTACACAGATTGCTTGCTGCTTAAGCTGTAGCGCTCTTGCAGGCTTGCGGTCGGGTAAGTTTCCATATTTCCAGTTTGTCCAGTTTGGTCACTGGACAAATTATACCTCTGCTTAGTCCAGTCGCTCACTGGAAAAGTGACTGGACTAAAAAAAACCTTTTTTATGGGGGTAAAAACGTCTTGCGAGATTTTTATAGACTAACTACTTGAGTAACACCTGTAATTGCTCAGCGTCCAATCCTTGCAAGCTTTCTAGTTTTTCAGCAATAACAGCCAAAAACTTCTCAAATTTTGGGCAACTTTTACAAGAAGATAAGTCACCGGGAATCTGACAAGTACAATTCCAGCGTTCCGGAGAATAAAAATACCGTCCGCATCCATAACATAAATATCGTTTTTTTCCATTAGCTAAACCGTTGTTTCTAAGATCAGAGCTTTGACAGTGAGGACAAACCGAAACGAATGGCGAGACCGAAGAAAGTTGCCAACTGGATAACGCCTCTTGTCTTGCCACTTGAGTGCGTAAATTTTTTAAGTTTAGTTGAGATTGAGCCTCCGAAAGAAGAGCGTCCAACTCCTCTCGATTTTTATTGTGTAACCCACGTACCTTCTCTTTTAGAGTCGGCAGGAATTCTTGAAAAGAGGGGCAATCTTGGCATTTGGGCAGAGTTCCAGGGTTTTGACAACGACAATCGAATTTCGCTATCTCAGTAAATGAAACGCCACAGCCACGACAAACATAGCGTGGAATTCTATTCTGCTGGTGGTATCCATCCTTAACCACATGGCGAGAAGCACATTGGGGACACTGTAAGCCCTCAGATTGAGCCTTGGACTGCCAATGAGGGAGAGCCTGGTGCATCGCGACCTCAGAGCGCAGTTTAGTGAGATTAAATAGATCTTGAATGTTCATAAGCTTGACCGGGGTAATTTAGTTTGATAGTTTTAATTCAATTGATTCAACCACACCAGACCGAACCGTAATGCGCTCCACTAACAGCGGGAGAATTTTGACTTTTTCATCGTTAGAAAGCGTGTGCCAAATCGCCAAATTATTACCTGCTTGAATGATTTCGACAGCGGTTTGATTCTCAAAATCCTTAGTTGCAAAAGGATTCAAAAGTTTTTCAATTTCTTCAAGAGTCTTAGCTTTAATTGCCTCAATATCGGGGTCAAAGGTAGAAACTTTTTCCAAGGCTTCCAACTTTTGTTGTAAAGAGCGCAATCGGGGGTTTGGCTCAGGCTCTTTTTTGGCAACCGGAGTTTCTGGCTCTACTTGAATCGTAGTTGCAGCTTCCAAAAGTTTTTTGATTAATTGTTGCTCAATCAAAAATTTTTGAGTGTTTCCGGTATTATTACAACCTTTCCCACTATGCCGGCACCCATAATATTGATATTTCGTCAAGCCATTTTTAGACGTGTGTGTTTTAGAGGTACATTTGCAATAGCACCCACCACAAAACACTAAACCGCTCTGATAAGTATAGTCTCCATAGGCATCAGGCAAAGCGGAATTAGTATTAAAGTTATGGCGGTTAATCCCCCGCTCAAATTCAATAATTTTTTGAATCTCTGCCCCCTCTTCCTACGTAATTAAACGATGTTCAGTATGAGTATTCTCAATGATTTTCCATTGGCTTGGATCTGTTATTTTAGTCTTTCCTTTGGCCATCGTGATCTTTTTACCGTAAGCCGTGTGTCCTTGCAATACAGGATTTAACAGCCACTTTCTAAAGCTGTCTGATGTCCAGTTGATAATGCTGTCATGCCCAGTTTTTTTAGTTGGAGATTTCGCAATTCCATATTTGGCGTAAATGGTTCTGATGGCCCGGCTTAATCCCTTTTGCTGAAAGAAAATATCGACACAATCTCTTACGATCTGTTTCACAGTTAGACTAGGCGGCTGTGAAACTTCTAATTCCTCGCCGTAAAGTTCTAAATAATTAGCAGGTCGTTCATTGAGGAGGCATAAAAAAAGACGTTCATCTAAAACATATTTATCCTTTTTGACTTGATAGCCAAAAGGATAAGAATTGCAAGCTTTTTCCTTTTGTCGTCGATAATTATTTCCATGTCGCACTCGTTCCGAAATTTGATCGGTTTCTAGTTCAGCAAGGCAAGCTAAAAGATTCGCCATGAACTTCCCTTGAGAAGTATTTAAGTCGATCTTTTGATCCAGACTTCTGAGGTTGACCCCAAATTCCAAACACAACTGGCTTATTTCTGCAAACTTAGCAGTAGAGCGAGCAAGTCGGTCGATACGAGTCACAACAATTTCCTTGACTTCTCCAGATTTAATAAATTTAATCAGCTTTTTTAACTGAAGGCGATCGTTTTTCCGACCAGATTGAACATCCGTAAGGGTTTCTGTCACTCCAGCTTCCTTGAGGCGAGCTTGCTGCTGCTCCAAAGCATGGGAGTTTAGGGCTTGCTCACGAGTCGAGACTCGCGCGTAACCGAGAATTATCAAGGGTTCGGGCATAGTTTTTCCTAAGCTTTTACAATTAGTCTGTCGATACGAGTCACAATAATTTCCTTGACTTTTCCAGCTTTAATCGATTCAGTCAGCTTTTTTAATTCAGCGCAATCGCTTCTCCGACCAGATTGAACATCCGTAAGGATTTCCATTGCTCCAACTTCCTTGAGGCGAGCTTCCTGCTGCTCCAAAGCATTAGAGTTTAGGGCTTGCTCACGAGTCGAGACTCGCGCGTAACCGAGAATTATCAAGGGTTCAGACATAGTTTTTCCTAAGCTTTTACAATTAGTTTACCGCACTATTTGTGCATCTCCAAGAGGTCTTGGAGATGCACAAATACGAGTCATTTTTCCCCATAAAAATCCCTTTCCACCTAGACTGATGGAATGCAGTTCTTCAAATTTCAGAAGAAATTTACAGAGGGGGGACGGAGATAACAGGGACAGACTTCCTGTTAGATAATCTGCCAGTTATCAGAGAAACTATTGATCTCCAAGCAATGGCTTCTCTTTACCCAAAGTCTCATAAGGATAAGTTAGGTTCAATCTTTGTGCAGCTTTTCGGTTAAAGTTTACTTTTCTTAACAAACCCTTTTTTGGACTGGGATGGGTTTTTCCCTTTGCCTCGCTTGCTTTTGCCACCTACATGAAGAAAACCATCTGGCTGCAAAACCATTAATTGTAGATTGGGGTTATTACGCGCACTTCTCACAACACGTTTCTTAATTTTTATATAGTCGGAGTAAATTTGACGACGAAATTCGTCATCCTGTTGGGCAATATCTTCAGCGAAAAATCTTAAGGCTTCTTCTGTAGCATCGCAAGTGGCTATCTTCGTCAAGTCGAACTGAGAGCTGTCAGCGAATTTCCGTTGATGAAGTGTATTAAAGTCTTCTCGGATGCGTTTTGACATCACATCACAAGAGTGTTGTTTTCCCTGTAGTTCAGGTTGTTTGCTAAAAATCCCGTTTTTAAAGAATGTCTCTTGAAGACGCTCAAAATGGCAGCTCCACCACAGCTCGGTCGCGCTAGTAACTTTTAGGAAATCTTGCCCATACAACGGAGCTAGCTTCACAATCTCTTGGCAAAGGTTTAATAAAGCCCACGATTCCTCAGCGTGAGGCTTAAAGGCACATTCCCATGAGAAACGCAGTTCTGGAGGGTCAGATAGGGAGGAATCATGGCTCTGTTTATCAAAATGAACAATCCATTTTTGGATAGCTTTGAATACCTCTCGATAATGATTCAGTAATTTCTGGAAATCCCCTTCCTGATTAGATGCCAAAATCTGGTTTGCTTTCAGAACAAAATCAGGTAATTCTCCGAGGGCTTTAATATAGGTGTCTCGACTGGGTTTTTCTGAGTTTGGTAGTTCCAATCTCCAGATGATCGGATTGTAGATCGTAGGTTGCTGCTCTGTAGAGTTCCTTTCTGTCATGGAAATTTGGTAGTAATTATTAACCAACTTACCTAAATTATAGAAAATTTTCTGCTTTTTGTTGTTTCTGTTAGATGAATCTGTACGAATGTATAACAGCGACAAAGATGGGTGTTAAGAACAACTATCCTGTTGATATGATTTAAAATCTCATCAAAATAATGGCTAGAAACTACGATTTATAAGCTTTTTAAGCTTAGCAACTAAAAAATTTTTGTTAACTTATTAAGTTAGGCTCACGGTTCGACGGACTTAATAATTTCAATGAGTTTGAATCGTTCACAATACAAAAGCATATCTGGCACATATTTGCCTTGTCGCTCGTAATAGCGGCGATAACCTGCCCTCCACGAAGAAAGAGTTCGATCATCTTCACCACTATCATAAGCAAACGCTTCATCGACCTCATCGTAGCTGAGTAGCCGGAGTTCTACGGTCTCGATTATGGCAACAGGCGAACCTTCTCCATCCAACACCACGTGCTTTTGCCCCACTTGGGTTTGCTGACCTTCACTCTGATGCCACGTGGTGCCCGTTTTGACCCCGCCAATGACTAAAAGTGCCAATTGATCTGCCATTTGTGGCGTATCGCCAAAAGAGAACTGGTTAAGTTTTGACCACCATTGCTCGCTCATAGCTATCCTTGTAACTAATTTGTCCGCTCGCTTCTGTCACGCTGCACGCAACAACACAACTTATAATTGTGTCGCAGATGCGGTACAACGCTCTTCCTAGTCGGCTTATCCCGTACATCTGCGGTTTAACTCCGAACACTCTGAACACCTTCTGCTCTGCCTTAACCCAAAGAATAAACCTCTTTGATTGCCCTGCCAAGGAGAAAAATTAACCATCTTTTGTAAATTTGCGTAAATCCACTCGATCATCCTGCCGATGAAAAAAAGTTGTTATTCTGACCTAGTTCCGATGTATAATTTATAGTGCTAAAGTAAATTTTTAGAAATCTAAATGTCTATATTGGTTCCCTTAAAATTTACTCAAGTGTTACTAGCACAAACTAGCTCTTGCCATAATGTCGGGCCGGGAGAGTTAATCCTTATCCTCGCTTTACTTGGGTCACTTTTAACCTTTGCCGCTACGGCTGGTGTGCCAGCACTAACAATTACCATACCCACTGCTGTGGTAAAGGTTCTAGCTAGTTTGGCAATTGGTGTTAGCTGGACTGCGATAACTGTGCCATTTCAGGGACTTTTAGATATCGCGGCTGTGGCGGCTGTTGTTGAAGGTATTAGCCACATATTAGGATGTGGTTAATTGCATCGGAAACGGTTAGTTAAAGTACATCAGGTAATCGGGACTCAGCAAAAGGTAAGCTGTTTCGCATTTAAATTGTGATAATAGCATTTCCTTTGTTTTTAAGTTTCCGTCCCCATTTGATAACCAA
>NZ_JAUBSF010000108.1:3632-19873 GCF_036704615.1 Microcoleus sp. K4-B3 | reverse complement strand
AATTATGAAATGGAACCGAAAGATAAAAAATAAAGGCAACTTAGTTAATGCAGTTTAGATGTTTAACAGCTTATTCATTGTTAATACCTTCCCTGCTTTTGCAACTTTGGCAATGATTTAGGTCAATATCTAGCTCACGTCTAACTGTTGTTTAATAAAAATAGCCTATCGGCCCCACGCACCCTTCAGGAATAGCCCGCCCGTTTGCCCCCACGCCCGCCAGGGGTTGAAAACCCCTGTCTAACAGCTAAAGTCAGTTAAAAATGACTGAAAAGTATGGTATATCAGGGTTTCAGTCCTCTTAAGAGGAGTTTCGCTTTGAGACGGGGGTTTAAATTACCGGCGGAATAAAAAGGAGGTTTTCCATCCCCGGGGGACTCAAATATTGTAAATTCTAACCTTTTACGATCGCCCCAAAGTCAGCCAACACCCGCGCGTGATTCCGCAGCAACCCCAGTAAATTCAACCGATTTTGCTTAATTTCCGGGTCAGAGTCCATCACCAAAACGCTTTCTGGCCCGTCGAAAAAGTTGCTGACAGTCGGAGCAATCTCAGTCAAACTATCTACCAACTGCTGGTAATTCCGAGTTTGTTTGGATAGCAGCGTTTGCGGCACTAACTGCACTACTGCATCGTAAAAAGCTTGTTCAGACGACTTTTGAAATAACTCCGGTTTCACCGCCGTTTTCGGTTCCAATTCTATTTTATCCAAATCACCTTGAGCCGCCAAACGAGTTGAACGGTTGACTGTTTCGTAAATCAGATCCAAAGTCTGGTTATTGCGGATTTGTTGCAGAAAAAGCGCTCTTTCCAGTGCGTCCAACAAATCTCTCAATGCTCGTTCAGTATATTCTGGGTCGTTTTCTCCCAAAACTGCATTTACCAAATCATAATCTACATTCTTTTCTTCTTGCAATAAAGTCCGAATTCTTTGTAAGAAAAACTCGTATAACTGATCCAGCAACTCCGCCGATGTTTCCGGGCGCACTGCGGTAAATTCGGCAACAACTTCTGCAAGCAACTGGTGCAAATTGATTGGCAACTGAGCCGCCCAAATAATGTTAGTGATTGCATTGGCTGCGCGGCGCAAAGCGAAGGGATCCGATGAACCAGTCGGCAACATTCCCAAGCCGAAGATGCTGACTAATGTATCTAATTTGTCTGCTATTCCGACAACTTGACCTGTCAGAGTTTGCGGCAAATTATCGCCAGCGCCTTTGGGCAAATAATGTTCAAAAATCGCTGTGGCTACTGCTTCCGGTTCGCCACTTGCTAAGGCGTATTTCTGCCCCATGATTCCTTGCATTTCGGGAAGTTCGTAAACCATTTGGGTTACGAGGTCGGCTTTGCAAAGTAAGGCTGCTCTTGCTATGTAAGCTTGTTCTTCGCCTGTGATTTGCAGTTGATTTGCGATGAGGCTGGCAATCTTGCACAGCCGATCGACTTTTGCGCGCACAGTCCCCAAATCTTCCTGGAAAGTAACTTTTTCCAACTTGGGCAAATAATCCTCTAGAGGCTTTACCAAGTCTGCTTTGTAGAAAAACTGACCGTCTGCCAATCTCGCCCGCACTACTCGCTCGTTACCGGCGGCAATAATCGCGGCTTTAGCCGGGTCGCCGTTGGAAATTGTAATGAAATAGGGCAGCAGTTCCGGATAATCAGGGCTTTTGAGAATTGGAAAATACCGCTGGTTTGTGACAATAATTGTGGTGATTACTTCCGGCGGCAATATCAAAAATTCGTCGTCAAATTTCCCGACAACTGCGTTCGGCCATTCTACTAAGTCGGTGACTTCTTCTAACAAATCTTCGGTAATGTCGGCGTAACCGCCTTGTTTTGTTGCTGCGGCTTCTACTTGTGCTTTAATTTGAGTTTTGCGCTGGGTTCGATCGACCTCCACGCAAGCAGCCCGCAGACACTCGACATAATCCTCGGCTTGCGGAATCGAGACCCCCCCCGTCCCCCCCTTGCCAAGGGGGGGTGTAGGGGGGGTGTATAACACCCGGTGTCCTTGGGAAATTCGAGCGCTCTTGACCGTATCCGAACCGCTCACCAATGTAATTGGCAGTACAGTATCATCAAACAGTGCCACCATCGATCGAATCGGGCGCGGAAACTTCAAATCTCCGTCAGCCCACCGCATAAATCTTTTGCCTTCTAACTTATTAATCCACTGCGGCACAAGTTCTGTCAAAATATCCGCACTCATCCGCCCCGGAATCTTTTTGAGCACAAAAACAAAATCGCCTTTATCGGTAGCGCGAACTTCCAAAGCATCAATTTCTACGCCCTGCTTTTTCGCAAAACCTTCCGCTGCTTTCGTCGGTTTGCCATCTTTAAAAGCGGAACTCGCCGGCGGCCCTTTTACCTCTTCTTCTCTATCTAATTGCTGAACTGGCAGTCCTTTCACCAGAACGGCCAAACGCCTCGGAGTAGCGTATACATTAATTGAGTCATTTGTCAAGGATTGTTCTGCCAGACTTGCAGGTACAAGTCGCTGCCACTGCTCGGCGCTGCCTCTGACAAAAGATGCGGGCAATTCTTCCGTACCGAGTTCTAATAAAAAGTTAGCCATATAACAGTTTTAGGTGTTTGTGTCAATAGGCAATTAATCTGCCCGTTCAATCATTACAAAAGTTACCGATCGCCAGTTAAAAAAAACCTGCAATTGCGATCGCGATAACCCAAATACAGAATTATTTTAGCGATGCGCAAGTCCTATTAGATCCAAAAAAGAATCAAATGATCAGCATACCACGTAAAATCGGGGGTGAAAGACAAATAGCTCAACAGCTCATGACCTTGGCGGAAAGACTGGCACAAGATTGGAAGTCGCGACTTGAACAAGATTGCCCGGATGAGAGTTCTAGCACTCGCGAGAGCGTTGTCCGCTGGCTGTTGGGAGACAGGCCAGAAAGATTTGACACTCTTGCTCCGGCTCAGCTAACCGTCGCCTCCGGCGCGATCGACTTTTTATATCGAATTTTGCTTTCTCGGTATCTGGGAGTACCGCCAGAAAAAGCTTACCGCAACTTGATCGGGCGGCTCGGCGGTTTAGTGGTGCTCCGGCAAAAAATCCAAGCATGGGTTTCCCTGAGTCGCGACAGACAGCGGAGTGCGGTGGAGGTACTGCAAGAAGTGATTCAGGAAATGCTCAATTCCGATCGCTACCTGCAGCTGCAAGTCGCCTGGATTGCCGAATGCACATCAGACAGACGCCTGCGAAATGCTTTGTTGCTAGCGAGCACAGAAGAATACTGCTTGCGGCCGATCCGCAACCAGCCGTTGCTGGTGTACCGTTTTGTCAACTACCTCCGGCGTTCCCAGCGGGGCGGGTTGACGCAAGTGCCTGCTGGAGACTGGGTGCGGCTGGTGTCGGAACAGGTTCTACCCGACGATACAGACGAACCGCTCAGCCTGCTAGACGAGCAGGCAATGTCCGAGTATCGAGAAAATCAAGCTTGGGAAGAGCAGCAAACTCAGCGGCAGATTGTCCAACAAGAATTTGAGAATTACTTGGCCGCTGAAGTCGATCCGCTAGCTTCCCGGTGGCTGCGGCTTTACCTGCAAGGTCGTTCCCAAGAGGCAATTGCCGAGGATTTGAAGGTTCCAATCAAGCAAATTTACCGCTTGCGAGAAAAAGTCAGTTACCACGCGATTCGGGTTTTTGCGGTCAAACAAGCACCGGAATTAGTCGCTAGCTGGCTGGAAACTTCGCTCCAAGAACACAGTTTGGGCTTGACTCCGGCTCAGTGGCAGCAATATTTACAAGACCTGACGCCGGTGCAGCGGCAGTTGCTAGAATCGTTGAAAGCAGGGAAAAGTGTAGAGACGATCGCATCTGAATTAAAGCTGAAAACCAATCAAGTCATCGGCGAGTGGAGCAAACTCTATTTAGCAGCTCAATCGCTCCGCAACGAGTAGATTGATAATGGGTGGCAGGCAATTGCTCGTGGTTAATTGGCGGTAGCATTTTTCAGAATCCGCGCTACAAATCAATTCCCAAACAGCCACCGAGTGCTGCGAGTTTCCCCGTGGAAAACCGCGCGATGCCCCTTGTATCAAATCAGGTTAGATCGATCGGGATATCGTAGCCCTGGCGTGACGATCGCGATCGTCTCCGATCGCAGTCAACTCTCTGGGCTAAGATACTAGCAGCACGATCGACTTTTTAGGGTTTTTTAACCAATCCTAAATTCAGCGGTTGCCCGTAAATCTCGGTTGGGGTGCATCTATAATACTTGCGCATTAAAGACATAATTCTGTCGTTGCCAGCCACGGGAAGCAATCTCCCGCGATCGATGATAGTTGGTCTAGACTGCGCCTGTCATCATCTAGTTCTCCATCTTTTGGTAGAATTTGAGGCTGCAATAGAGAAGGGAGAAAATTCGGGGACTAAGGATTTTTATTTCATAAAAGCTTCCGGTTGTTAGACCAATTCCTCCGTCAGGGAAGTTGCAGCGTTTAAATTTATCGCATCAGGTTGGTGCGTCGCGCTCGATCGCGCTTCCAACTACATAGCAGCTAATGGTACATACATCTTCAACAGACTCGGCAGCTACAATGGACTCCGATCGAATCTTTCACCTAATCGACACAGTTGTCCCCTTTGAAGCTTGCCTTTACTATCAAGTTTTGCCTTTATCTCTAGAAGGTAATCTCTTTAAACTGGGCGTAGTTGATGCCCAAGATGATTCCGCCTTGGACTACGTGCAGCGGATTTTAGCTTACATGAATTGCTCAGTCACAACAGAGCCAATTGCCTCGGAAACTCAGCGCTCGATGCTCTCAGCTTACTTGCTCCACGGGAGCCAGCTCAGAGAACCCAGCCAGACAGAAACCGCAGCAGCCCCAACACCCAAAAATCCCGCACCAGCAACTTCACGCCCCAAAGCAGAAACGCTGCTGTCTGGGCCCGAACCCTCAATGCCCGCTCGCGAGCGGTTTAAACCTGCTGGCGCTGAGGTTTCCCCGACGCCGACACAGCTATCGGTTTTGAATGTCAATGCCTTGCACTTGTCAAGCCCAGTCGAAGTTTTGGCAACTTTGCCCGCGCCCCAACTGCTGCAAGAATTACTCGGTAGAGTGCTGCGAGAGGGTATCGGCCGCTTGTTTTTTGAGCGGCACCAGTCCAAAGGCCGCATTCTTTGGAGTCAAGACGGCGTTTTGAAATCGATGCTAGAAGGTATCGATATCGTCCTGTTCCAAGAGGTCATCGACGAGTTGAAGCGGCTGACGGATATGCCTGTTTGCGCGGTAGAACAGCCCAAACAAGTCGAAGTTGAACGCATATATCAAAACACTCATTTGCTGTTGCGCTTGCGGGTAATGGCCGTGGGCGGCAAGGAAGAAGCCACGCTGCAAGTATTGCGGGGGGCAGCTTTGAGGTTTTACCAGCAGCAGCAGTTGTCTACTTTGAGTCGGGATGCGCTGCGGCTGGCCGAAGAATTGCAGCGGAAAGTGAATCAAATTCGCGATCGAACTCGGCTTTCTCCTGTGCCTTTAGAGGGGTTGCCGGCTTTGGAACAGGTGATTAGAAATCTTGACGACCAAATTGAAGCTTTGATGCACGAACACAATCCCGAGCAGCCCTAATCAACCATAGATCGCTGTTTTGAATTTTCTTTAACTCACATCAAGTCCGGTCAATCGATTTTAGATTTTAGATTTTAGATTTTAGATTGAAGCATTGACCCCACGGATAAATTCGGGGGGCAAGTTTCATCGGAAACAGGTTTTTTATTTCTGGACGGATGAATCCGGGGGCTTGTATCCTGGATGCTTTCGGTCAAATAATAATAATAATTACGTTTGTAGTGAGGACTCAAGTCCGAGCGAGTTTTATGATAACTCAAGTCTTCACTACAAACCAATTTGATGGCAGTTCTGCGAGGTGACAGAATATTATACCAGTTCCAAAAAAGAGTGCAACTGTATTCTCGTGCTCTAAACCCTGGTAGTCATCAGTCATTCCCAATCTAAAATCTAAAATCTAAAATCTAAAATGGTATTAGCCGTGCTCGAAAACATTGTTGTACTGCAATAAATCCAAACTCACAAAAACTGGCAAACACTGAAAACATTGCTGTGCAATTTCCCAGCGTTCTTCTCGCTGCAACATAGCAGTCAACTTTTGTTTAGCGCTCAGCAAATAGCGGACATCGTTAGCAGCGTAGCTCAGTTGCTCGTCTGAAAGATGCTCGGAATTTCCCCAGTCAGAACTTTGAGAAGTTTTGTTTAGTTCTACTTTTTCCAATTCTTGGATTAAGTCTTTAAGTCCGTGTTTGTTCGTGTAAGTTCTCGCCAGTTTGCTCGCTAGCTTTGTGCAGAAAACAGGTGCAATGTCAATACTTAAATTGTAACGCATTGTTGCCAGATCGAAGCGCGCAAAGTGAAATACCTTCTCAATATTTTCAGCTTCCATTAGCTTTTTTAAGTTGGGCGCCGCAGTCTGGCCTTTAGCAATCCGCACCGCCGCAACTTTACCTTGCGGATCGCACAACTGAACCAAACACAAGCGATCGCGCCACGGTAGCAAACCCATTGTTTCCGTATCAACGGCGATCGCCGGAGCAGTCAAATAATAAGATAAGAGAGAATCGGGAATATCACGATCGCACACTTGAAAATCTGGAAATTCCATTATTGGTAACTGTTGACTGTTGACTGTTGACTGTTAACTGTTGACTGTTGACTGTTGACTGTTGACTGTTGACTGCCCTCTTCTCTCTTCCCTCTTCCTGACATCCGTTACATCCGTTACATCCGTTACATCCGTCGAGCGAATCCGTTGCCGAACTTCGTTTTTCCTTCTTCCTTCAGCTTATCGGCTGCGAACAAAAAGCTGAGTAAAATAATACTCGCCTTTGGCATTTTTTGCAACCCCAATACCGGTCACATTAAACTGACCTTCCATATTCTTGCGATGGCCCTCACTTTTAATCCAACCCTCAACAGCATTGCGTACCGGGTCGCTGAAGCCGAAATTGTAAGCAACGTTTTCAGCTACACTTTGATAAGGAATAGTAATTGCCTTCGCCCGCCCTTCAAATCCATCGTGGCTGAAACGTACTTTACCGTTAGCCATATTTTCGCTGTGAATTCTTGCTATCTGAGTCATTCGCGGATCGATACTCAGCGGCGGCAACTTTTTAGATGCTCGGTATTGATTGATCTGTTGGTTAACCGCTTTTTCTAAGTCAGTAATAGCACTCGAAGCAACATTAGTATTCATGGGAGTTTGTGGCAGCGATCGCACCGGAATAAACGTGTCACACTTAGGCAGGATTGTCAACAATCCCAAGCACATGAACATCAAACCTTTGGACATGAAATCAAACGAGAAATAAAGTTAGTTGTTACCGATTCCTACAGAGCGATCGCCCCACATTCCGCCAAACTAGATATTTAGAACTTTCGCCACAGTGTTCACGTCTTTGTCGCCGCGTCCCGAACAGTTAAGCACAATCCGCGGATTGCCTGTTAGCTGCGGACACAGAGTCTCTAAATAGGCGATCGCGTGAGCAGTTTCCAAAGCCGGAATAATCCCCTCCAACTGCGAAAGTCGCTGAAATGCTCCCAGCGCTTCTGCATCAGTTACGCTATAATATTCAGCTCTGCCGGCATCCTTCAAATAACTGTGTTCCGGCCCCACGCCCGGATAATCCAAACCCGCACTAATCGAATGCGGCTCAATCACTTGGCCTTCATTATCTTGCAGCAAATAACTCATCGCCCCGTGCAGAACTCCCACACTTCCTTTAGTCAAAGTAGCAGCGTGTTTGTCAGTATCCACACCTTCGCCCGCCGCTTCAACACCGATCAATCTGACAGTTTCTTCCCCGACAAACTCGTGGAAAAGACCCATTGCATTAGAACCGCCGCCGACGCAAGCTAATAAAATATCCGGCAAACCACCCCACTTTTCCTGACACTGAACCCGCGTTTCTTGGCCGATTATCGCATGGAAATCGCGTACCATCATCGGGTAAGGATGGGGGCCTGCTACGGAACCAAGAATGTAATGAGTTGTCTCCACATTTGTCACCCAATCGCGAATCGCTTCGGAAGTCGCATCTTTCAGCGTTCCCGTACCTGCCGCCACCGGCCGCACTTCGGCTCCCATCAAGCGCATTCTAAACACATTTAAAGCCTGTCTTTCCATGTCGTGAACGCCCATGTAGACAACGCATTCTATCCCAAAACGAGCGCAAACTGTGGCGGTAGCAACGCCGTGTTGACCGGCACCAGTTTCAGCAATTACCCGCTTTTTGCCCATGCGTTTTGCGAGCAATGCTTGAGCTAAAGCGTTGTTGATTTTGTGAGCTCCGGTGTGGTTTAAATCTTCGCGTTTGAGATAAATTTGCGGGCCAGTTCCGTCTGCTTTAGCGTAGTGCTCGGTGAGGCGTTCGGCAAAATACAAAGGGCTGGGGCGGCCGACATAATCTTTGAGCAATTGTTGGAGTTGCTGTTGAAATTCTGGTTCGCTGCTGTATTTGTGGAAAGCGGCTTCTAGTTCAAATAAAGCCGGCATCAGGGTTTCGGGGACGTATTTGCCGCCGAATTTGCCGAATCTGCCGAGGGAGTCGGGGCGTTGGGCGCTGGTTTCGGGAGTGAGATGCAGGGGGGTGACAGTCACAAACTTGTGGGGATAATGGGACAGATTTTATTATATCTAGTCGATGGGGCTGTGGGCGATCGGGTGCGATCGCGAGGGCTGCAAGAAATTGCTGGGATGGCGGAAGTTCGTTTGAGCCTTCGATATATTGTCCTGTAAGGGTTTCAGCGATTTTTTCGGTGGGTGAGAGACTATTTGTACAGACATTTTTGGGAGTGCTCGCAAATTGCCTTTGGACACGTTGCGCTGTATGGGGTGTATTATGGAAGCCTCCCCACTCGTTGGGGAAACTAATTGAATGGAAACATTGCTCTATCTTTAGCTTCTTTAGGACTTTCTTTCGTTATCTCCCCACTCGCTGGGGAAACTAATTGAATGGAAACATGAAAAACTTAGAAACCCGACTCCTTGAAGAAGTCGGGTTTTTTACGCTTGCATCCGATCGCACTTACGAGATTAGGATTTACGCAAGGGTGGTCAGAAACCGGGTTTTTACGAGAAGATTTCGTTGCAGCGCGCAGATCAGGTAAAAAACCCGATTTCTTTGGTCGCACTGCGTCCACTATTGTAGATAAAATTAAATCTCCCGCTCAAATCAAATCCCTTAAGATCCGAATTATCCATCCCTCTCATCTCTTCCTCAGCGCCCTCAGCACCCTCTGCGGTTAAATCCTCCAAAAACAACCTTAAACGATATAATTCAATCAAAACCGGGAAATGTGCGATCGTCCTTAAGCCCGCTAGGGAATGAATTACCTGTTTCATAGCTAAAGTCAGTTAAAACTGACTGCTAATATCAAGTACAATCTCTGCAAAACCAACTGTAAATCTCATAGATTATCTTCCCTGAAAACTCATCTAAATCAACCATTCTCAAACACATCCTACAGTCCTCGACCGAGGACTTTCGCTATGAGGCGGGGGTTTCAACCCTGCCGGACTGCCGGACTCATCGGCTACCCAGCCTAACTCCAAACACCAAACTACTATGAGTACATCAAAGCCCAAAAATTCCAATTCCAATAACCAATCAGGAAAACGAATTGTTTACTCCGAATTTGGCAATGTTGACAACTCCGCCTCCCTCGAACGAGGAATACAAGAAGTCCCCCCAAATCAACAAAACCTCAAAATCGAAGCATCCCGAAAAGGACGCGGCGGCAAAACAGTTACAATCATCAGCGGCTTTCAGGGAAAACCCGAAACTTTAGCAACTCTAGCCAAACAGCTAAAAGCCCAATGCGGTACTGGCGGCACTGTCAAGGAAAATGAAATCGAAATTCAAGGCGAACACAAGCAAAAACTGCTAGAAATTATCACAAAATTAGGCTATAAAGCTAAAATTAGTGGAGGGTAAATTAGTCCATAGTCATCAGTGCATGGGGGGGGGCGGGTTTATGATATACTTAGTTTTCAACATAGATGGTTGGTAAAACCCGCCCCTACATCGCGCAAATTATACGATCGCGAATCAACCAGAAATGATATTACCAATTACCGCCAATTTTTAATGTACACTCGACCTTTAGCTCGTTTAATCGAACAATTGCAGCGCTTGCCCGGAGTCGGCCCAAAAACAGCCCAGCGTTTAGCTTTACATATTTTGAAGCGACCGGAAGAAGAAGTGCAAGCCCTAGCTAAATCTTTGATTGATGCCAAACAGCAAGTAGGTTTCTGTCAAGTATGCTTTCACTTATCTGCTGACCCTGTTTGCGAAATTTGCCGCAATACCAACCGCGACAGTCATACCATTTGTGTAGTGTCAGAATCCCGCGACGTAATCGCTTTAGAAAAAACGCGGGAATATATGGGCAAATATCACGTTGTTGGCGGCGTTATCTCGCCGATGGATGGAATTGGCCCGGAACAATTGAACATTCAACCATTAGTCCGGCGCGTCAGCCAGCAAAAGATTAAGGAAGTAATTATTGCTATTAGTCCCAGCGTGGAAGGCGAAACTACTACTCTTTATATCGGTCACTTATTAAAACCTTTTACCCTAGTGACGCGCATAGCTTTTGGTTTGCCGATGGGGGGAGATTTGGAATATGCCGATGAAGTTACATTGGCTCGCGCTTTGGAAGGAAGGAGGGAGTTGGATTAGTTATTCAATATTATTCGGCGGCTGAAACCGATCTTGCGCAAACGAAGTCCGCCTGCGCGAACTAACAGCGGACTAACAACAGATAATAAGGCTACACTAAACTAAGTTACCGATAGTGAAAAATCATGGCTAAATTCGATCGACCTTTCACCTACCCCACAACCCGCAAAATCGACCAAACAGACGACTACCACGGCGTCAAAGTATCAGACCCCTACAGGTGGCTGGAAAATCCCGACTCTGAGGAAACCCAAGCTTGGGTGGAAGCCCAAAACGCAGTCACTTTTGCCTACCTCAACGAAATTCCGGCGCGGGAAAAAATAAAACAGCGCCTGACTCAACTTTGGGATTACGAGAAATACGGCATACCTTTCAAAGAAGGCGATCGCTATTTCTACTACAAGAATGACGGCCTGCAAAATCAATCCGTACTCTACACTTTGACATCCCTCGACGGCGAACCCAAAGTATTAATTGACCCCAACACTCTCTCGGAAGACGGAACCGTTGCTTTGGGCGGGGTAGCTATCAGCGAAGACGGCAAACTTATGGCCTACGGTTTGTCAACTTCCGGCTCAGACTGGCAGGAATGGAAAGTCCGCGATGTGGCAACCGGCGAAGATTTATCAGACCATTTAAAGTGGATTAAATTTTCAGGAGCATCCTGGACTCACGACGGTAAAGGCTTTTTTTACAGCCGCTACGACGAACCCAACGAAAAAACCAAACTAGAAGACGTTAACTATTACCAAAAACTGTTTTACCACCAAATCGGCACGCCGCAATGTGAAGACATATTAATCTACGAGCGATTAGACCAGAAAGAGTGGGGATTTAGCGGCGGCGTCACCGAAGATGGTCGTTACTTAATTATCTCTGTTTGGCAGGGAACGGAAACGAAAAACTTGATTTTCTACAAGGATTTAACGGCACCGGAATCAACCGTTGTAGAACTGATTAGCGAATTCGAGGCAGAGTACAGTTTCATCGACAATGAAGGCTCTCTTTTCTGGCTTCAAACAGACTTGAATGCACCGCTGGGCCGCATAATTGCGATCGACACCAACAACCCACCTCCTTTATCCCTCGCTGGTGATGAAACCGCCCCTGAATCCCCCTGCAAAGGAGGGATTCAGGGGGGATTCACAGAAATTATCCCCGAAGCAGCAGAAACTCTCGAAGGCATTGGTCTCCTGAACAATCAATTTGTCGCTTCCTACTTGAAAGACGCCTACACCCAGATTAAAATCTTCAACTTAGACGGCTCTTTCGTGCGAGAAGTTGCCTTGCCCGGAATCGGTTCGGCGGGAGGATTTGGCGGCAAGCGGCACGACACCGAAACTTTTTATGCTTACACCAGTTTCACTGCACCTAACATCATCTACCACTACAATATGGTGACAGATGAAAGTACGATTTATCGGCAACCAAAAGTAGATTTTAATCCCGAGGATTACGAAACAAAACAAGTATTTTACCCGAGTAAAGACGGTACGCAAGTACCCATGTTTATCACCCACAAGAAAGGCTTGCAATTTGATGGCAACAACCCCACATACCTGTACGGTTACGGTGGTTTTGGCATCTCGCTGACTCCGAGTTTTTCTGTTAGCAATGTCGTGTGGTTGGAGATGGGCGGAGTTTATGCGATCGCCTGTTTGCGGGGAGGCGGCGAGTACGGCGAATCATGGCACCAAGCAGGCACAAAGTTGAACAAGCAAAACGTGTTTGATGACTTTATCAGTGCCGCTGAATGGTTGATCGAAAACAAGTACACCAAACCGGCTAAATTGGCGATCGCAGGCGGCAGTAACGGCGGTTTATTAGTGGGAGCTTGCATGACTCAGCGACCGGAATTGTTCGGTGCAGCACTGCCGGCAGTCGGCGTCATGGATATGTTGCGCTTCCACAAATTTACCATTGGTTGGGCTTGGACTTCTGAATACGGTTCGCCGGAAAATCCCGAAGAATTTTCCACAATTCGCGGCTATTCTCCGTTGCACAACCTCAAACCGGGAACGGCTTATCCGGCGACAATGATTACAACTGCCGATCATGACGATAGAGTAGTTCCTGCCCACAGTTTCAAATTTGCTTCTGCTTTGCAAGAAACCCATGCGGGAGAAAAACCGGTGTTAATTCGCATTGAAACCAAAGCGGGACACGGTGCCGGCAAACCCACTGCGAAAATCATTGAAGAATTGGCAGATGAATGGGCTTTTTTAGTGCGGGAACTCGATATTAACTAACGTTTAAAAAGTGCGGAATTGAGGGTGGCGCAGTCGGAGAAAGTGCGATCGCGCCACCCTCTATTTTTCCGCCTCTCCCGTAGGGTACGCACGCAGCACAAACCACCTCACCCTAGTATTTGAAAGAATTTTTTGGGCAAATCTCGCGTTCAATTCTCAAATCCTGCGATCGCTTCACTGCTTTTGGCTGCGAACACCCAATAAGTGAAATCATAGATTGGTGCAATTTGTCAACTCCCACTTATATTAACTTGTCTTACATTATGTTAATTTTTTATGTTTTAGTAGTCGTTCCGATATTTTTTTGATATTGCTTCAGTAACTGAGTTTTGTGGCGATGTCAAAAGGCAACAGCAGTAAATTGAATCTCAAATTAAAAATTTTCCAATTCTCGGAAACTGATTTTTTCAGTGGATTTACTGTGAATGTTCAATAAAAAGTAACACTTACAACCGTACTGAGTACCGTCGCGTTACCGAAATCACTGACTTTTTTCAGCAAGGCGTAAGTAATACAAAATCCGGATTAAAAACCCCTTTATAAAACTTGGTGGTTGAAACCGATCTAACACCAACTGTCGTCCGCTGTGAGAATAACTCAAGAATAAAGGGGGTTTTTAATCCGGATTTTGTATAAAGGGCGATCGAAATATCAAGGTTCTGGCATGGCTTCTTCTCCAATAAAAAGAACTGACTAGCGCAGTCAAAGCCAGAAAACGCTTGCGTAGGAGTTGGGGTGATTTGTCCTCTTAGCGACCTGCGATCGCCCGCAGCAGTCCTCGTCCAATTCTTTGTTAAAATCTCAAAAAAATACGTAAGTATTAAATTATTTCTATAAAAATAATTTATGGAAAATTTATATTTTGGTGTTTATAGAATTTTCTCAAGGTGGGTAGGCTAAAACAAATAACTAAATCAGGGAATAATGAAAATGATCTCCCATCTGCCGAATTTTTCTGCCGTAAAAATACCTAAATCTACGAATATTGCCACTAAAAAAAACTTCTTTTTTAAAAAAGCAAGCTCTACAGCAGAGCGTGAAGCAAAAAAATCTCTAGTGATTGTTGACTCCCGAGTAGAAAACTACGAACAATTGATCGGTGGTCTCAAAGCTGGAACCGAAGTATTTGTACTCAATCCAACCAGGGGGGCGATCGAGCAAATCACCGAAATTTTGGGTCAGCGCAGCAGCATCACCAGCCTGCACATAGTTTCTCACGGCCGAGAAGCAGCAGTAGAAATCGGCTCAACAGAACTTAATATTGATAATCTAGAAACCTACAGCCACCAATTGCAGCAATGGCGAAAAGTCCTTAGCGAGCAAGGCAACATTCTGCTTTACGGCTGTAACGTAGCCGCCGGCGAATCCGGCATTAAATTCATACAAAAACTCAGCGAACTAACGGGAGCAAATATTGCCGCTTCCAACAACCTAACAGGCAGTGCAGCGCTAGGTGGCGACTGGGAATTAGAAATTACTACAGGACAAATAAATACCGAATTAGCCTTTGAAAAAGAAGTCCTAGAAGGCTATACATCAGTCCTAGCTACCTTAGCTGCTGAAGAATTTAAGAATCCCACAGTAATCGGGCCTTGGATATATGGAGTTGGCAACACCCTTACAGATAACCCAGGCTTAACCGCAGGTAGTACACCCAACAGCAGCGGCGTTATTCCCGCTTTAGGGACTGGCGATCCACCCGGAACAGGTACTTTGAGATTAACATCAAATGAATTTACACAAGCAGCTTTTGTAATCTACGACAACCCAATCTCTGCCACTGAGGGTCTGAAAGTTACTTTTGATTTCTTTGCCTATAACAGAGGTACTGTCCCTTCTCAAGGGGATGGTTCCCTTCTTGGTGCCGATGGCATTAGTTTTTTCCTCATTGACGGAACAGCTAGGCCAACAGAAGCGGGAGGATATGGTGGCTCTCTCGGCTATGCTCAGAATAATAATAGTCCCGCTTCACTTGGTATTGTAGGAGGTTATTTAGGTGTCGGATTAGACGAGTTTGGCAATTTTTCTCTCCCTCAAGGAGGAGTGGGAGGGCGTGTGGGCGGCCCCGGGCAGCGGCCGGATTCATTAGGACTTAGAGGCAGCCAAAGCACATCTTATAATTTTTTAACAAGCACTTCCATTGCCATTGGCATAGATAATAAAGATACAACCACTCGCACTGCTGCTAAAAGAAGCGTCCAAATTACATTATTCCCGGCCAATTCAATAATATCTCCTAACCGTCTGACAGTTGCCTTCGACTTAAACACCAATGGCATCTTTGATCCGGGCGAAACACTGATCGACATACCAAATTTGGCAACCGTAAACGGAACAGTGCCACGTACTTTTAAATTTGGGTTTGCTGCTTCGACAGGGGGAAATACAAACATTCACGAAGTTAATAATGTCATCGTCGAAAGTCTAGATCCCCCTACACTCGTAGCCGACGTTTCCATTGTTAAAAAAGGCCCGCTCTATGCCATACCCAATAGCACCATTACCTATACGATTACCTCCACAAATAACGGGCCAAACAGCGCCGAAAGCGTCCTGATTCAAGATCCGCTCCCAGAGGGCTTAACTTTCCTCAGCACTGACAACGGCGGTACTTTCAACCCCACAACGAGGACGGTCATCTGGCCGGCGATTCCGACTCTGGCTAACGGTGCTAGCGAAACCCGCACCATCACCGCCACAGTTTCCCCAACAGTCAGCGCTCCCTTAACTAACACGGCCTATAGCACATCCAGCACTTTCGACCCAAATCTAGCTAACAACAATAGTTCCCAACCAATCTCTCAAGTCTCAACTACAATTGTTGCTGCTCTTGCCGACCTCGTTACCACCAAAAGCGGGACTGCGGCAGCAGCACCAGGTGAAAGAGTTACTTACACAATTTCGACAGTCAACAACGGGCCAAGCACAGCCGAAAACGTCACCGTTACCGACAGCATCATTCCCGGCTTAACAGGAGTAATCCCCTCCAACGGCGGTGTCTACGATCCCGCTACAGGTATTGTCACCTTCGGGCCAGCTACCAGCTTAGCCAGCGGTGTCACCGTCAACAACACAGTCAGCTTCATCGCACCTGCATCCGGCAGCGTCAGCAACACCGCCAGAAGTACCTCAACTACCGCTGACCCGACTCCGGGCAACAACGAAGCTACATTCACCACACCTCTGACACCTAGTGCCGACCTCGTTACCACCAAAAGCGGGACTGCGGCAGCAGCACCAGGTGAAAGAGTTACTTACACAATTTCGACAG
>NZ_JAUBSF010000108.1:0-3622 GCF_036704615.1 Microcoleus sp. K4-B3 | reverse complement strand
TGCCGACCTCGTTACCACCAAAAGCGGGACTGCGGCAGCAGCACCAGGTGAAAGAGTTACTTACACAATTTCGACAGTCAACAACGGGCCAAGCACAGCCGAAAACGTCACCGTTACCGACAGCATCATTCCCGGCTTAACAGGAGTAATCCCCTCCAACGGCGGTGTCTACGATCCCGCTACAGGTATTGTCACCTTCGGGCCAGCTACCAGCTTAGCCAGCGGTGTCACCGTCAACAACACAGTCAGCTTCATCGCACCTGCATCCGGCAGCGTCACCAACACCGCCAGAAGTACCTCAACTACCGCTGACCCGACTCCGGGCAACAACGCATCTACAGTCACCACAACTCTGACACCGACTCCAACTCCCAACCAACCGCCAGTTGCCAACAATGCCAACTCCAGCCTCGGGCCCAACAGCAGCCAGTTAATCACGGGATTGGGAGGCAGCGACCCCGACGGGTCGATCGCCTCTTACACGATCAACACCCTGCCCCCAGCAGACCAAGCCGTCCTGTTTTTAGGAGATCCAGCCAACGGCGGCGTTGCGGTGACACCAGGTCAAGTCCTGACGCCAGAACAGTTACAGCAACTATTTTTCTTCACGACAGGCAACTTTACAGGAGCCAATTTCACCTACAGCGCTACCGACAACAGCGGCGCCACCAGTCCCGCTGCCGCTACTGTGGCGGCCATACTTTCAACTCCCAACCAACCGCCATTAGCCAACAATGCCAACTCCAGCCTCGGGCCCAACAGCAGCCAGTTAGTCACGGGATTGGGAGGAAGCGACCCCGACGGGTCGATCGTCTCTTATACCATCAACACCCTGCCCTCACCAGACCAAGCAGGTCTGTTTTTAGGAGATCCAGCCAACGGCGGCGGTGTACCGGTGACGCAAGGTCAAGTCCTGACTCCAGAACAGTTGCAGCAACTATTTTTCTTCACAACGGGCAACTTTACAGCAACCAATTTCACCTACAGCGCCAAAGACAACAGCGGTGCTATCAGTCCCGTTGCCGCTACTGTGGCAGCTATCTTACGGCCGGTTGCGCCAACTCCCACACCAACGCCGGCATCGCCGATCATTTCAAATCCGATCGCCGAAACAGATACCGACTGTCAGTGTTCGCCCATTATTGAAAAACCGGGAATTAACTTTGCGCCCCCGCAGCAACCACCCGCAGTTGGATTTATCCAGCCGATTTCACAATTTTCAGAGGAACAAACCACCAAAGGAACCGACGGCGATGACTTCATCGCAGACACCAAAGGCAACCAAAAAATTGTCGGTTTTGAAAGCAACGACCTGCTTTTAGGTGAAGACGGCGCGGACGAAATTTACGGCAACGAAGACAATGACACAATTTTTGGCGGCATTGACACCGATATTGTTTACGGAGACGAGGGCAACGATATCGTATTTGCAGGCAAACAGAACGACTGGATTGCCGGCGACTTAGACTCTGACACCCTGTTTGGAGATCGAGGTGCCGATACGATTTTGGGAGACAACGGCCGCGATAACTCTAGCAGTGCTCAGAACAATGGCGATTTGATCTTCGGGGGCAACAGTGCAGATCTCATTAATGGCAACGAGGGCGACGATACCATCCATACCGGCAAAGCTGACGATATTGCCCTTGGAGGTAAAGAAAATGACTTAATTTGGGGCGAAATCGGCTCCGATACCTTGTTTGGTGGCATCGGCTCCGACACCTTGTTTGGCGGCATCGGCGACCAAAGGGTCAGCGACTCCCAGGGACTAGACTTGCTGTACGGAGGCTTCGGCAACGACTTCCTCAACGGCCAACAAGGCAACGATACGCTCGTTGCAGGCAAAGAAAACGATCGCGCTTACGGAGGTAAAGGCAATGACCTGATCTACGGTCAATTAGGCTCCGATACCCTCTACGGCGGCGAAGGAGCCGATACTCTGCTCGGCGACAGTGGCAGTTCCCAGTCAGTTGGGGATACCGGCGAACAAGACTTAATCTTTGGTGGCAGCGGCAACGACATCATGGGTGGCGGCCACGGTAATGATACCGTGCAAGCAGGTAAAGGCAATGATTGTGTTTGGGGTGGCAAAGATAATGACCTGATTTGGGGCGAAATCGGCTCCGATACCCTTGTTGGCGACAGTGGCGACGACACCATGTACGGTGGTGCTCGAAGTCGAGCTAAAGATGTTGGCGGCCGGGACTTTCTCTTTGGTGGCATCGGTGCTGATGTGCTGTTCGGCGATGAGGGTGACGATACCATCGCCGGCGGTCAAGACAACGACTTGATTTACGGCGGCAAAGCTAACGACCTCATACACGGAGATCGGGGCGACGACTTGATTTACGGCGGTGACGGCAGCGATGAGCTCTGCGGTGACGAGGGCAGCGATACCATCTATGGCGATCGTTCCGATAACCGGGGTGTCTCGGTGGGCGCAAACGACCAGCAAGACTGCATCAACGGCGGTGACGGCGATGACTTGCTCTACGGCAACGAAGGGCAAGATACTATCAACGGAGATGCTGGCAGCGATACCCTGATTGGTGGTAAAGATAGCGACCTTCTCAATGGGGGCGCTGGAGATGACTGGCTGTTTGGCGACTTGGGCGAGGATACTTTAATTGGAGGTATTGGGAGCGATCGATTTGTGTTGAGTGCTGATGGCGGCACTGATACTGTGATTAACTTCGAGGTAGGCGTCGATAAGTTTGTTTTGACCGACGGGCTGAGTTTCCAGCAGTTGCAATTTAGCGCCACTCCGAACGCTACCTTGCTGCTAGTAGCAGGAACCGATCGGGTTTTAGCGAATCTGGTTGGGGTTAAGGGGGCGATCGGCTCCTCGGATTTCTTATCAGAGATATTACGCTCTGAGGCTTAGAATTGGCCGCGAAAGTCCCCTATTCTCCGAAAAAAACGCCACAGCAGATCGTAACTTATGTGGCGTTGGTCACAATACTCAATCCGGGTTAGAAACTTTATAGCACTCGGCGCTTGAAACCGCTCTTACACTTGCCTTTCGTCCCTCTCTAAGAGACTAAAGCATCAAGGCGTGTTCAAGCCGGATTTGGTATAATATCAAATCTGTTGTGCGATTCGTTTAACCTAAATGGGTAGGTTCTCCTATCCAGGGACGGTTAGCCTAACTCCTAGAAGTTAGTGATAACTGATTACACTTATGGGTGAGGCATTAAGTCAAGTCCCAGTCCGCAGGTGCAGCGGTAAAAGCATATCCCCTATTTTGTTGGGTAGCAACTAACAGGATAAAGCGGGGATAAAAGGCAGAAATACTCTTAGCCGAATAGGGTAGCCCTCGAGCAAGAACATATGCGTAGCGAAAGCAAAAATGTGTCTGAACCATCGTTATGATAGATGGTCAAACGGCTGACTGACGCCCGCCAAAAGGCAAGGATAGGGCATAAGCAATTATCGGATTGACTTATCAGCACTGCAAAAAAAAAAAAAAAAAAAACCGGTGGATAGCATTACGCTGTCATGTTCAACCAATGTGTAATCGGAACGAAGTAAAGCATTCATAGCCCTTAAGAGTAATCCAAGGAAAAAATGATCCAAAATCAGGGATACTAAGAGAATAATTAATGTGCAATCTGCTGTATGT
>NZ_JAUBSF010000201.1:0-2122 GCF_036704615.1 Microcoleus sp. K4-B3 | reverse complement strand
ATAATGGCTGGTTCATGATTTTTAGAGTTGCTTTACAGCAGAAATCTATTATACACTAAAAACTCCCAAACGATTGCCGTGCAATCGTTTGGGAGTTTATTGTTGCCGAATCTATCTTCCTTTACCTCTGCTTGAATATCTGCGGAATGTGGGTTTCAAGCAAATACTTTCGCTTGTAAATCAGAGCACGGACATCCTTCTGCGTGTTCGTTCTCATGAAATTTTTCTTCATTCCCTGAATGCGTACTTGCTTGAGTTTGACAGCTTATACCAATTTCCTAAAATAGTGCTACAGTTAGTAGGTGTACCTTTGGTGAATTAGTACCCAAATATAAGGAAGAAAAATGTCAGTCGTGGGTCAAAATTGAAATTAGGGAAACAGAAGAAGAACTAAAAGCTCTTCTGAGGAAAGAGAAAGAGGCGACTCGCCACGAAAAACTCCAAGTCCTGTATTGGCTCAAGACCCAAACTGTAGAAACCGTATTATCGGCTGCTGTGCGGCGCGGGAAAACATCGTACCACAATACAAAGATGGTTGTCTAGCTACCCTTGCGGGGGGAATAGAAGAATTATTATTTCAGAAACCGCGTTCGGGAAGACCAAGAGTAATGAATCCAGAAACAATAGAGAGATTATCAAACCAATTGCAAGAGCCAGAAGGATTCAGTAGCTACAAAGAAGTACATCAATGGTTGACAAGCTGCTGTGAAGTAAAAGTGGCATATCGGACAGTACATCAGTGGGCGAGATATCGGCTCAAAGGGAAATTAAAAGTGCCACGTCCCGTGAGCGAAAAACAGAAAAAAGGTGCAGTAGAAGAATTTAAAAAAAACTACCATCGTTGATAAAAGCCAGCCTGAGTCAAAGTGAGAGCTTTTTAAAGCAGTGGCATAAAATTCGCTATTGGAGTCAAGACGAAAGTCGAATGGGGCTACATACAATTCAAAGAAGGAAATTAACTGGCAAAGGAATTAAGCCTCACGTCCAAGTGCTATGGGACTTTATATATCTGTGGTCATAGGTCGTAGTAGAGCCTCAAACAGGAGCGGGATTCTTTTATGAATTTACGCATCTAGACGAGCCGTGTGTTTTGAGAAGTTTTTAGAGCTATTTGCCGCTGCTTATCCTCTTGATTTGCATATCATCCAACTAGACAATGGAGGATTTCATAGTTCATTGAATCTAAATATACCAGAAAACGTGATTTTACTATTTCAGCCGGCCTATAGTCCGGAAGTAAATCCGATAGAAAGGCTGTGGGGGTATATCAAGGAACAATTGAAATGGTTGAGATTTGATGGCATAGAAGAATTGAGAGAGGCTCTGCAAAAAGAGTTAAAAAAGCTGACTAACGAAGTGATTGATTCTTTGACTGGATATCCATTCATATTAAAGGGGTTATCTGTAGCAAATATTTAGGAAATTGGTATAAGTCCACAGGCGAAGGTATTTTATACCAAGTCGCAGAGTTCCCCGACCAAGCCCTGATGTACCGATGCGATGAGCTTGCGGGCTTATTCAAATCTGCTAACCAGTATCGGGGGGGTAAAGGCAGTGACGATGAAGACTTGCTTGAGTTTTGGAACGGTACAGGCAGTACAGTCCTGCGAGCCTCTGGAGTCAAAGCAGACTTAGAAGGGCTGTTACTCACAATTTTTGGAACAATTCAACCCGACGTACTGGCAGAACTACTAAAGGATTGCAGTGATTCAAACGGAAAGTTTGCCCGCTTTGACTTTGTTTTTCAACCCGTGGCCACTTCCAAGTTATCTGAGGAAGACAGCGGAAGCTTTGACATCACGCCGATGCTTGCAGCGCTTTACACAAAAATAGACGAGCTGCCTGCAATGAAATTCGAGCTCAACTCAGAAGCCAAGCGACTGTTTACAGCCTTCTACAACGCTCAAGAAGAACGGCGGGTCGAGGAAAGCAAGCAAGGTATGCGCGCCATGATTGGCAAAACGCCTGAGAAGGTCGGCAAGCTTGCCGCCACTATCCACACCCTTACCTGTGTTTTCAATGGTGTTGAGGTTAGCCCTCTCATCCTAGCCCTGTCAAGGTGTTCCTTATTCAGGCATTTTTGTGAATCTTGAACGGCAATGGTCGAGTCGTGAAAAGCTTG
>NZ_JAUBSF010000107.1:0-20560 GCF_036704615.1 Microcoleus sp. K4-B3 | reverse complement strand
TATTTGTTGCCTCACTATAGATATATCTTTCTTTATCTATCTTAACATAGTTTTGTTTTTTCTCGCCGACCTACTTATCAACTAAAACAGGGCGGTGGCTAACAACAGCCACCGCCCTCAAGATAGTATTGCGCTATCTAAATCTGTGCTTACGCAGGAAGCAAGACTGCATCAATAATGTGGATGACACCATTATCAGCAGCAACATCGGCTGTTGTAACGGTAGAATCATTGATTTTGACGCCATTGGAAGCATCAATTTTCACTTCTGAACCTTCAACTGTCTTGGCAGATGTCAGCTTGACCACATCAGCGGCCAAAACTTTGCCAGAAACGACATGATAAGTCAGGATTTTTGTGAGCTTAGGAATGTCCTTAAGCAGTGCTTCTACAGTACCTTCGGGAAGCTTAGCAAAAGCTTCGTCAGTAGGCGCAAAAACTGTGAAGGGGCCAGCGCCTTTGAGAGTATCTACTAAACCAGCGGCTTTGACAGCAGCAACTAGGGTTGTAAAAGATCCAGCCGAAACGGCGGTATCAACGATATCAGCCAAGTGAGTCACCTAGTTTTTGTAATCTATAAATCACTATAACGCTAAAAAGTTAATTTAGCTACATTAATTTTTTCTTTAGTTCTGTCTGATTTTCTGATTATTTAAGATAGCATTTTTTTATTTAACTCCTTTCATAAAATACCTATCTAAAGGTAGATATTTATTTTTCTATTTTACTGTATTTTAATTTGTTCATGTAATCCTAAATATATTAGTAAGACGATCGCCCCTGCGCGCTGTTTAAACTAAACGCAGGGGCGATGTCTGGGAACCCTCGCCCCTGCTGCGACATTTTGATTAACTTAGCCAAACATTCAACATCCTGCATAGCGCTAACGCACCGCAAAAGCCCGCCACCCCGACTGATGGCAACAGTTTCGGAAATCCCGATCTAAACTGTTAACAACCATTAACTAGCGGAAGGGTGACATGAGATACAAACTACTAGGTCACAGCGGACTTCGCGTTTCGGAAATCTGCCTCGGAACCATGACTTTTGGGGAAGAGTGGGGTTGGGGGAGCTCCTACGACGAAAGCCGTAAAATGTTCGACGCATTTGCAGAAGCGGGGGGCAATTTCATTGATACCGCCAATCTCTACACAAACGGTACTAGCGAAAAATATGTCGGTGAGTTCATCGCAGCCGATCGCGAAAAATGGGTAGTTGCCACTAAGTATAGCCTCAACATGAAGAATGGCGAAATCAACGGTTTCGGCAACCACCGCAAAAATATGGTGCAAGCAGTAGAAGCAAGTTTGAAGCGATTGCAAGTTGAATACATAGATTTGCTGTGGCTGCACGCTTGGGATTTTACGACACCCGTCGAAGAAGTAATGCGCGCTTTTGACGATTTGGTGCGCGCCGGCAAAGTTCTTTACATCGGCATTTCCGATACGCCGGCTTGGATTATTTCTCAAGCAAATACGATCGCCAACCTGCGCGGTTGGACACCATTTATCGCCTTGCAAATCGAGTATTCTTTAAAAGAACGAACTCCCGAACGGGACTTGATCCCTATGGCAAAAGCCTTCGATCTTGGCATCACAGCTTGGAGCCCCCTAGCAGCCGGTTTGCTGACCGGAAAATACAACACTTCAGAAACAGCCAGCGAAGCTAAACGGCTTAATTCACCGGAATCTGGAAAAATTAACGAACGAGACCTCAACATTGCTGACGAAGTTAGCAAAATAGCCGCCGAAATTGGCAAACCTGCTTCTCAAGTAGCCCTAAATTGGCTGCGACAACAGCCAGTCCAAGTTATTCCGATTGTGGGTTCGCGCAAACTCTCGCAACTTCAGGAAAATCTCGCTTGTTTGGAGTTTGAATTAACCCCGGAACAAATGCAGCAGTTAGACAAAGTAAGTGCAATTGAATTGGGTTTCCCTCACGATTTCTTAAAGAGTTCGATGGTGCAAGATTTTGCCTTTGGAGGGGGAATCGCCAAAATTGACAGCAGCCGACTGTAAAGTTGCTGCTATTTTCTAGTCGCGGGTTTACGTGAATATTGTGCGTTCGATTGCAGATATCGGTGAACCCGCCCTTAGAGGGATGATTGACATTTGTGCTGTGGGCGAGAGGTTAAACTGACGCTCACAGCGCAAATGTCATCATCTTGGTTTCTTGGCACAGACTCGCGCAAAATCTTAGGTTTATCGTTGCCATTGCCTGGTTTCTTTGGTATTGTTGAGACAGGTGCTCTTCGGTGAGTTTAACCCCACTGCATAAAGTGTAAATTGTTAATCTATCGGAAGTCAGAAATCTCTGGTGCAACTGTGTATATTAGGATACAATTTTTCCCTACTAGCGATCGGATGAGTTTAAAAAAGGCTAGGTTTGTCAAATTAAAAAGCAACATTAACTTGATGGCAAATTTTCTATCCTCTCCAAATAAAGCAATAAAACTCGCTCTTTTTTCACCCCGTAGCTGCCAGTTAAGAGTCATTTTACAAGGTCGATCGGCATTTTAACCGCTTTTGAACCAAGCATGCAAGCTAGGTGTGTCCTGAGAGAGAACTCATCCTTCAGATAGAAGTAATCGCAGAAAAACCGGGTTATATTTAACAACAATAGCAAGTCAAACCATATTAACTTATCTCCAAGTTTCAATTCTGAAAAAAGCAGATAAGCGTGTTTTTCCGCAGCTAAACATTTTCTTTGTTTGGTTCACTGAATGTGGCGCTTGCTCGTCAATAAAAGTTCTCAGATTTATGCTTGCACCTTTTAGTAAGACACTGCTGAGACATATCTCCTACTGACCGATTTTAACTGACAAATTTTCATTGACAAATTTGCGAGGCTAATTATGTCGCCCCCAGAAAACTCAGTAAACAATAATTATAGCAATAAAAATCGAGCATGGGAGATCCGATTTACCTCTATAGATCCAGCCAAATCGCCCTCTCAATTCGCACCCTCGCCCGCATTGCGCGCCAACTTATCAAAAACTGATGCTTTAGATGCACCAGATTTAGTTTGCCTGTCTCATTTGCGGTGGAATTTTGTCTATCAGCGCCCGCAACATCTCTTGGGTCGCTGTGCCAAAAATCGTCGCGTATTCTTTGTAGAAGAACCAGTTTTTAGCGCGGCTACAGATTGGTGGCTTGATGTCAGCATCCACGAAAGCGGAGTCTGGGTAATAGTACCGCACCTGAGCGAAGGAACTAGCGAAGCAACAGCACAAACTGCTCAGCAAGCCATGCTAGATGATTTGTTGCGAGCGGCAGAAATTAGCCAGTACATCCTCTGGTATTACACACCAATGGCTGTCAGTTTCACAAACCACTTAAAGCCGCTAGCTGTAGTCTACGACTGCATGGATGAACTGTCAGCCTTCCAAGGCGCGCACCCCGATTTAAAAGCCAATGAAAATCAACTCTTAAAGCGCGCCAGCGTAGTATTTACCGGCGGACACAGCCTTTACGAAGCCAAACAGCACCAGCACCCAAATATTCACGCCTTCCCCAGCAGCATCGAAAAAGAACACTTTGGCACAGCCAGAAATCTTGCAGAAGAACCAGCCGATCAAAAAGACATTCCTCACCCGCGTTTGGGATTTTTTGGCGTCATAGACGAACGCATGGATATCGAACTGCTGGGCGGCATTGCGGCAGCAAGACCGGACTGGCATTTAGTCATAATTGGCCCGGTGGTGAAAATCGATCCGGCCACTCTGCCAACTCACCCAAACATCCACTATCTCGGCGGCAAATCTTATCAAGAACTGCCAGGTTATCTTGGCGGGTGGGATATAGCAATACTGCCTTTTGCGATTAACGAATCGACTAAGTTTATTAGTCCGACGAAAACTCCAGAATACCTCGCTGCCGGCAAACCGGTGATTTCTACTCCCATTCGCGACGTGGTACGGCCTTACGGAGAAAACGGCTTAGTTCGGATTGCTAGCAATGTTTCAGAATTCGTTGCTTGTGGTGAAGAAATATTCAACGAAAGTTCGGACGTTCGCACCAAGTGGCTGAGCGAAGTTGACGCCTTTTTAGCAGACAATTCTTGGGACAATACCTGGGGCGAAATGCTGGGGTTGATCGAAAGTGCGATCGACGACAAAAAGCAGAAAGCAGAAGGCAGGATGAAAATTTTTAGTTAGGAAGGTTGAGGTTTAAGTTAAAGATTTACCAATTTATGAATTCAAAACTTAACACTCAATCATGCTCGCTTGTTGATTACCAATTACCAATTACCCTTACCCAAAATTAGAGGTGTTTTAATGTTTGACTATTTAATTGTCGGAGCAGGATTTGCAGGTAGCGTCATTGCCGAAAGACTAGCAAATGAGGCCGGAAAAACAGTCTTGATAATTGATACCCGCAACCACATCGGCGGCAACGCATACGATCACTACGACAACCACGGCATCCTCGTACACAAATACGGTCCCCACATTTTTCATACCAATTCGCGCCCAGTTTTCGAGTACCTTTCGCGGTTCACCGAGTGGCGGCCCTACGAACACCGCGTCCTCGCCAGCGTTGACGGTCAACTGCTGCCAATTCCCATCAATCTCAACACCGTAAACCAACTTTACGGACTGAATCTCACCTCATTTGAAGTCGAAGATTTCTTCGCAAAAGTAGCAGAACCCAAGGATTACATTCGCACTTCCGAAGATGTCGTTGTCAGCAAAGTCGGCCGCGAACTTTACGAGAAATTCTTCCGCAACTACACCCGCAAACAGTGGGCAATGGACCCGTCGGAACTTGACAAATCAGTGATTGCGCGCGTTCCCACTCGCATTAACCGGGACGATCGCTATTTCACCGATACCTATCAAGCAATGCCGCTGCACGGCTACACTCGGATGTTTGAAAAGATGCTCGATCACCCAAACATCAAGGTGATGCTGAATACCGACTACCGGGAGATTGAGGGTTTTATCCCTTACGGAGAAATGATTTACACCGGACCGGTCGATTCCTATTTCAATTATTGCTACGGCAAACTTCCTTACCGTTCCTTGGAATTCAAGCACGAAACGCTGAACGTACCGGTACACCAAGCAGCACCAGTGGTAAATTACCCCAACGAGCATTTATATACTCGCTGCACGGAGTTTAAATACCTCACCGGACAAGAGCATCTAAAAACTAGCATTGTCTACGAATATCCCCAAGCTGAGGGAGACCCTTACTACCCGGTTCCGCGTCCAGAAAACGCCGAAATTTACAAGAAATATAAGGCTTTGGCTGATGCAACTCCGGGAGTTGCTTTTGTGGGAAGGCTGGCGACTTACAGGTATTACAACATGGATCAAGTGGTCGCTCAAGCTCTGACCACTTACACTCAAATTACTACCAAGCCGGTGATTGAATTGGCGGCGAATGTTAAGGGTTCGGCCTCTAATGTAAGCTCCTCAAATGGAGTTGTCGATCGCCCACCCGCAGCTTCTCTAGAAGTCGCTGCTGTCAACGGCAACGGCAACGGCAAATCTGCTAGCAAGTAGCTGCAAGTTGCGAGTTACGGGTAAAAATGAAATGTAAGGTGCGCTCTCAGCACCTTACTCGGTTTTAATAAAAAGTTCTGTAATAATTTAAAGAAGCGTTGAGGTGGAAATGAGAGTTATAGTTAAAATTGTTTTGTCTCATGAGGTTTTAGAAAAATCTCAATTTCCTCATTTTCAGAAAGAAATAGAGCGCCTAATAGAAAGCGGGGGCAAAATTCTGATGATCGATTTCTCAAAGATCAGTTTCCTGAAAAATTCGGAGTTAATGGCTGTAGTGGCGATCGTGAAATTAGTTAGAGACAGTGAATGTATACTTTTGATATCTGCCATGAGCCAACAAGTGAGAATCCTATTTGAACTCACGGGACTAGAACAAATATTTCAGTGTTTGCCCCCTTCGGAAGAAAATTCCCTCAAAAGTGACCTAACTGAACCGTTAGGAGATTTGCAAAGTGTTGCCGGCTAAACTAGAGTTTGGACTGGGCGAGAGTGTCCGAGTGTCTGAGTGTGCCAGGAGAAAATCTTTCTTCTTCATTCTCAAAACTTCGGACAATTTTTGATTGCCGACCGTCGAATAATGGTTTCAGGGCAATTGGGTAATCGAGCTGCCAACGGAAAATGAAGGGTTTGAGACTACAACCTAAAAACTTTCCGGAAGATTGCTTGTGACTAACGACTAATCACTAATCACTAATGACTTCTGCATAAGAGCTCCTTCAGATGAGGCTGTTTTAATGTACAGAACTTTTACAAATTAATCAGCAAAAAACTTGTCCAAGTCGGAGCAATAGTCGCTAACGTATAAATATAACTTAGGGTAGATGTGCCAATGAGTTGGTTAGGTAGAGAACTAGAAAATTGCGATATTGAAGAGTCTGCAACTCTAGACAGTAAGGTGACAGTTCAAGGACGGAAAACAGGTTATCCGCGCCCCCAATTGCGCCGGAGCAACTGGATTTGTCTCAACGGTCAGTGGAGGTTTGCTTACGACGACGCGGGACGCTGCGTGCAGCCGATCGATATTTCTGACTGGACTCACACTATAGAAGTGCCATTTGCTCCAGAATCGCCAAAAAGCGGGATCGGGGACACGAATTTTCATGCTAACTGCTGGTACGAACGCGAATTTGACGTACCCCACACAGAAGGCAGAGTTCTCCTCCACTTTGGGGCCGTAGACTACCGCGCCCGCGTCTGGGTGAACGGTCAGTTTGTCATCGAACACGAAGGCGGACACACTCCTTTCACCGCAGACATTACAGCAGTTTTGAACCTCAGCGGGCCGCAGCGGGTGACAGTCTGGGCCCAGGACGACCCGCAAGATTTGGAACAACCGCGCGGCAAGCAAGACTGGCAAATAGAGCCGCACAGTATTTGGTATCCGCGCACGACCGGCATTTGGCAGACGGTGTGGGTAGAATTGGTGCCTCACACTTATATCGAGCGCATCCGCTGGACTCCGCAGTTTGAACGCTGGGAAATCGGTTTTGAAGCGTTTGTCGCGGGCGATCGCCAGTCGGGAATCCAAATAAAAGTTAAACTGTCGATCGGCTGTTTGCTGCTAGTCAACGACACCTACGAAGTCATCAACGGCGAAATCCACCGCCGTATCGCCCTCTCAGACCCCGGTATCGACGACTACCGCAACGAACTGCTGTGGAGTCCCGAAAAGCCAACGCTAATTAACGCTCAAGTGCAGTTGTGGGCCGACGGCAAACTACTTGACGAGATTAAATCCTACACCGCCATGCGGACTGTTAGCATTCAGCGCGATCGCTTCATGCTCAACGGTCGCCCCTACTACCTGAGGCTGGTGCTCGACCAAGGTTACTGGCCAGACACCCTGATGACTGCACCCTCCGATGAAGCTTTGCGCCACGATGTCGAATTAGTCAAAGCAATGGGTTTCAACGGCGTCCGCAAGCACCAAAAAATCGAAGACCCGCGATTTTTGTACTGGGCTGACGTGCTCGGGCTCTTAGTTTGGGAAGAAATGCCCAGCGCCTACCGCTTCACTCCCAAAGCCGTGCAACGGCTGACGCGGGAGTGGACGGAAGTCATCGACCGCGACGCCAGCCACCCCTGTATCGTAGTCTGGGTGCCGTTCAACGAATCTTGGGGAGTTCCCAATTTAGTTGAAGCCGCAGCCCACCGCAACTACGTGCAAGCGCTGTATTTCTTGACAAAAACCCTCGATCCGACTCGCCCCGTCATCGGTAACGACGGCTGGGAAAGCATCGATACCGACATCCTGGCGATTCACGACTACGACAACAACCCGCAAACTGTGGCAAAACGCTACGGGCCCGAAGTCCAGCTAGCCGATTTGTTCGATCGCGGGCGTCCCGGCGGGCGAGTCCTCACCCTCGACGGCCACCCGCACCAAGGACAGCCGATGATGCTGACAGAATTCGGTGGCATCGCCTGCGCCGGTCGCGAAAACCCCGATTTTTACAGGGTTTGGGGCTACGTGCGCGCGTCGGACACCCTCGAACTGCAAAGGCGCTACACCGCGCTGTTGAAAGTAGTAAACCGAGTGGAAATGTTCAGCGGATTTTGTTACACGCAGTTGACCGATACTTTCCAAGAAGCTAACGGTTTGCTGTATGCCGATCGCACTCCCAAATTTCCCATAGACGTAATCGCGGCGGCAACTCTCGGCTGGGATATTCCCGAAGAAAGTTCACAGCCGCAAGCTATTACTCAATGCTAATGGGGCATGGGGCATGGGGCATCGGCCAAACAGGGCATCGGTTATTAGTTATTAGTTATTAGTTATTAGTTATTAGTTAATTGCTAACAATTACCAATTTCTAAATTTCTAAATTCCTAATGCCCAATGCCCAATGCCCCATGCCCCATGCCCCCATGCCCGATGCCCAATGCCCCATGCCCCATTACCCATTACCCATTCGATTGATGTTTCAAAGTTTTTTCATGGGCGGATTTGAATGTTCCACCCACAAATTGCGATCGGGAAAGCGTCTCGATGTCACAGCCGCCACCGGCCACGATAAATTTGTAGTCGCCGACTACCAACGCTTGCAGCAGCAAGGCATTTACACAGTCCGCGAAGGCCTCCGCTGGCACTTAATTGAACAGTCGCCCGGAAAATACGATTTTTCCAGTTCCCTTCCCATCATCCGGGCCGCCCGCGACATGAAAATGCAGGTAATTTGGGATTTGTTTCACTACGGCTGGCCTGACGATATTGATATTTTCAGTCCCGAATTCGTGACCAGATTTGCAAACATGGTGCGCGCTTTTATGGAAGTGCTGACGGAGGAAACCGACCAGACACCTTTTGTAACACCTGTCAATGAAATTTCATTTATTGCTTGGGCCGGCGGCGAAGTTGCTTATATCAATCCCTTTGCTAAAGGAAGGGGAGACGAGCTCAAAACCCAGTTGATCAAAGCAGCGATCACAGCGATAGAATCAGTTTGGGAAGTCAATCCCAACACCCGCATCGTTCAAATCGACCCCACAATTAACATTATTGCCGATCCTGACAAACCGGAGGATCGGGACGCGGCAGAAGGTTATCGCTTATCTCAATATCAAGCTTGGGATATGTTGGCGGGACGCTTTCGCCCGGAACTTGGCGGTAAGGAAAAATATCTCGATATTATTGGGGTGAATTATTACGATCGCAATCAGTGGATTCACAATGAAGAGCCGATGAAATACACCGATCCGCTGTACCGCCCGTTTGGTGAAATGCTGCAAGAAGTTTTCGATCGCTACCGCCGCCCCTTATTCATAGCCGAAACGGGTACTGAAGATGATTTTAGACCTGTCTGGTTTAATTATGTGTGCACTGAGGTAATGGCGGCGATGAAAGCAGGAGTTCCGATAGAGGGAATCTGCTTGTATCCGATTGTTAACCATCCGGGTTGGGACGACGACAGGCACTGTTACAATGGTCTCTGGGATTATTGCAATGAATCGGGCGATCGGGAAATTTATCAGCCTTTGGCGGATGAATTGCAGTTTCAAAGGCAGCAGATTGAACCGCTGCTGAAGTCGCAGGATTGACAATCGGGGCGATCGGCGATTGAAATCGCTTTGGGGGTAAAAATCGTAGTGCGATCGCACCCCACCCATCTTTCATACTCAGCTTAAATGCTTATTTGGGGAACGCGGGAACATTACCCGCATTCTCCTACCGGCTGGAAACTCGTTATACCTACGATGAATTGAATCGGTTAACCGAGACTGTGATGCCGGATTTGACTCCGAACGATTGGGTAGAAGGTGTAACTCGTGCATTTGTTCAAAGAAGACCTGATGGAACAATCAAAATTTCATTTCCCGTTGAAGATTCTTATACTCCCTAGCAAGCATGAAAAACATCGATCGAATTAGCTTTCAAATCAAAGGGAACATAAAAGATAATTTCTATAACCCTCCAGAAGACAAATTAGATGAACTTTCTGAGTTTGAAATGAATTTAAAACTTTTTTTTTGAACACAATCGTTATGTTATCCTAAAATTAGGTGTTAAAAAAATAGAACTACATTTATATCATGACATTCTTGATGCTTTTGAGGAACAATGGTGCTTGCAAATTTTAGAACTATCTGCGGGAAGGAAAGTGAGCATAACTTTTAACGATTTTTTATTAAAAATCGCACCAATCCTTAATAAAAATTTGGCAGATTGTGAATTTACAATTCTTGGGACAGGGGAATATAATTCCTGCACTTTGGATTTATCGCAGCTTTTAGATACAATGCATATTTTTGTTAATGAAATTCTTGGTAGTGCAGTAAAAGAAGGTTATATTAATGCCGAAGATATTGCTAAGCATTTAGGATGGCAACTAAATAGTGTTTCTTGATGTGTCTGTTTTTATTTCAAACTATCGACTTCGATCCGCTCGATCGGTGTATGTGCCAGTTAGGAGTACAGAATTTGGGTTTTTACATAATTTGCGACTTTAGGTAGGGGCGAATTCTCCAAGCACGAAGTTATACTCCTGACATCTATTAAAAGCGATCGCCCGCCCCAACCAAAATGTACGTCCAAACATTGCAAAAACCAGACGGCCGCCCACTCACACTCTACAGCCGCTACCCAATCCCAGAAGGAATCGCGGCCGTAAGTCCCAGCAATGAACCCGTACAGGCGAACCCGCACTTTCGCTGGCATCCTTTGCGCGGGGAATGGGTAGCCTACGCCAGCCACCGTCAGGGAAGAACTTTCATGCCGCCGCCGGAATACAACCCGCTAGCTGCTACAATTAATCCCAAATTTCCGACAGAATTGCCGCCGGGAGATTACGATATAGCTGTTTTTGACAACCGCTTTCCCTCGCTGACTTTGCAGGCCAAAAACGCACCTGCAAGTATTGTGGAAACTCTGCCAGCTAAGGGCATTTGCGAAGTCGTTGTTTTCACTCAAGATCCGCTGGCTTCCCTCGGTGCCTTGGAGTTAAATCACTTAGAATTGTTGTTAGAAGTATGGGCCGATCGCACTTCAGTTATTGGCAGCAATCCCGAAATTGAATACGTCTTGCCTTTTGAAAATCGCGGCGTAGAAGTCGGAGTAACTTTGCACCATCCCCACGGTCAAATTTACGCTTATCCGTTCGTGCCTCCGGTGCCGGCGCGGATGTTAGAATGTCAGTCAGTTTACTATCAAAAAAACAGTAGCGGTTTGCTGCAAGATTTGATTCAAAAAGAGATTGCCGACAAACAGCGAATTATTTATTTAGACGAAGAGGCGATCGCCTTTGTCCCCGCTTGCGCCCGCTACCCTTACGAAGTGTGGATTGCGCCCATCGCCCCCGCTGCCACGTTTATCGATCTTACCGAAAAACAGCGTCGATCACTCGCTAAAGCCTTAAAAACCGTCACCCTCAAATATGACGGTTTGTGGCATCGCCCGTTCCCTTATTTGATGGCTTGGTTTCAAGGGCCCACAGACGGGAAACCCCATCCAGAAGCGCATTTGCACGCCCAATTTTATCCGCCCTATCGATCGAGCGATCGGCTAAAATATTTAGCAGGAACCGAACTAGCCGCCGGAATGTTTGCCAACGACGCTTTACCCGAAGAAAAAGCTAAAGAATTGCAAGCAGTACCTATCGATTTTAGATTTTAGATTTTAGATTTTAGATTTTAGAGATTGTAGATTTTAGATTTAGGAAATGTAAACTAAAATCAGTGATTTTCTTCCTTCTTCCTTCTTCCTTCTTCCGACTTTCATCGGACTGACATCCGTTACATCCGTGGAGCGAATCCGTTGCCGAACTTCCTTCTTCCTTGTTTCATATATGATAAACTCATTAAACCCAGAAGTTGACTGCAAACTCGAATTCATCCGCAAAGCCTTAACCGAAACAGGAGCGATCGCCCTTCGCTTGCGCGGTACAGACTGGTTTGCCTGGGCCACAGCCGGCGGTTCCCATACAGTATTGCTAACCGCAGAAACCGGAGTTGCAGAAATATTAATTACCGCCGAAAACGCTTGGATTCTCACCGATGAAATCGAAGCCCAGCGCTTGCAAGATGAAGAATTGCCAGCCAACTTTCAAATGCACATCTATCCTTGGGCAGATGTTTCACAGCGCGAAGCTTTTGTCAAAGAAATTACTGGTGGCGGTAACGTGATGAGCGATCGGCCAAATTCCCAAGAAACGCCAATAATCGCATCTTTACAATCCCGCAAACAGACAATGATGTCAAGCGAATTAGAGCGATACCGGCGAGTCGGGCGTTTAGCCAGCGAAGCGATGACAGAGGTACTTTCCGCAGCAAAACCAACATGGACAGAATATCAGCTAGCGGGAGCCGGTGCAGAGGCATTGTGGGCGAGAGGTTTGCATCCAGCCCTGACATTAGTTGCTGGAGAAAGGCGTTTGCCGCTGTACCGCCACGCCACAGCAACCGCCGAACCAATTGGGCGACAAGCAATGTTAGTATTTTGCGCGAGGGGATGGGGTTTGTATGCAAATTTAACCAGATTTGTCAGTTTTGACTTTCTTGGGGAAAAGCATTCAGAGTTGCACCGACAAGTCAGAGAAATTGAAGCAGCCGCGCTGAATTTGTGCCGGCCGGGAGTATCGCTGAATGCAGTTTATGATACGCTGAAAACTGCCTACGAAGAACACGGATATCCTCAAGCAATTCGGGAACACCATCAAGGCGGAACTACCGGATATTTGGCGCGGGAAATTGTGGCGAATCCGGCTACTTCAGATATTTTAGCAGAAAATATGGCTGTGGCTTGGAATCCGAGTTTGTCGGGCGCAAAAATTGAGGATACGTTTGTAATTCACAGCGATGGAAAGTTGGAAAATTTGACATTCGATCCGAATTGGCCGAGTGTAGAAGTAGCCGGAAGATTGCGGCCAGTACCGCTGGAAATATGGGACGATAGACCATTGTCCATTTAACTTATCGCTCTATTTTCATCTCAGGTGCGATCGAGCCATCATGACCTGGAAAACGATACTTTCATTTATTGTCAGTGCAACAGTCCTGACTCTGTTGAGCGGTTGGCTGATGGTCGCAAATCTCCTGCCGATTCAAGCCGAGATCGACTACAGCGAGGCGGAGCGGAGTTTTGTGCAGATTTGGCTCCAGGTAGCGATCGTGATTGGCTTGCTCTTGCCTGGAGTTGCATTTTTGGTGTGGATACGTCACCCCAACCTGCGGACTATTTTTGGATTCTATTTGTTAGTTCTGGCAATTCAAATTGTCAGCGAGCAAATTTTCAGTCGCGTTTTTTCTTCTAGTCTATTAGTCATCATCGGCACCATTTACACCGCATTTCGAGTTTGGCAACTGTGGCAAAGTCAACAATTTTTAAGAATGAGCGATCCAAGCGGTAAGGTTGGCGATCGACTCGCGCATGGCTTACTGTGGATTCTGCTGTTGTTTTGGTCAGCAAACTTAATCTTCCTTCTAGTAATTGGCTGGTTGAGGATTTTATAACTCCATCTAGCACCAATGCAGAAGACCCAATTCCTCAAAATGTGGGAGTAACCGAATTAATCCGATACGGTCATCTGCTTTTGTCTGCGAGCAGCTAAGGCTAATTCAAAGCCTGTCTTGAGTTGGTCAGCTTGATCCGAGGCATGGGATGCTTCTCCTCCTTGCCTTGCTTTGAGTTGTAACGGTGTGGCGATCGCAATCCGTTCCTCTTCATAATCCGTAAGAGCTTTAGCAACAGAAGGAGTATCCTGCAAGTTCAGCCCCTTGAGTTTTTTTGTTAAAGCAACAGCATCCTCAAATGCCATAGTAGCCCCTAATCCTAAGGACGGTCGCATCGGGTGAGCGGCATCCCCTAATAAGGTGATTCTCTCTCTATCTCCCCATTGGGATACTGGTTCCCGATCGAACACGCCAGTTTCTACAATGGTGGTAGGGTCAGTTGCTCGAATCACCCTTTCAACAAAGGGAGTCCATTGGTCAAAAACTTGGAGAACCATAGCTAAAACATCGGTACTCTTCTCTGAAGTCGGATGGAGTGCAGTCCCTCCCCAAGCCAGTACGTCGGCTCCTGCATCCATAATCCAAAAATTTTTCTGGTCTCCGACCACCAGTTGAAAACCAGCCCCTTCTGCAAAGGGTTCAGCGAGGGGGGCTAGGATTTGACGGGGCAAGATTCCTCGCCAAGTCATGGTTCCAGTGTACAGAGGCGCACCATCTCCCACGGTAAGACCGCGAACCACGGAGTTATACCCATCGGCACCAATTAACAGTCGTGCGCCAACATCGGGCTGATTCTCAAAGTGCAAACGTAAGGGAGCCTTGGACGGATCGGCGACCTTAGTGAAGTTGACAAACTTATGGTTGAGGTGAAGGGATACGGTAGGTGGCAGTGTGTTGTGCAGTGAGCTTTGTAGGTTATACCACGCTAGCCAAGTGAAGGGAGTACCCGCCAAGGGCGATTCATCAGAAAACAGAACCTCGCCATTGGGTCTCATCAGCAGTTGTCGCTGTGGGTTGGCAGAAGCGGCACGAACTTGGGTAGCAAGATCGGCATCGATCAGAGCCAATGCCTTATACCCCGCTTCTGCCAACCCTAGGGCAGCGCCGATGGGACGTAAAGCTCTAGCTCGTTCAAACACACCTACCGAAAAACCTAAATTGGCTAGCCCATGGGCTGCACATAGTGCGCCTGGTCCTGCACCAATAATGGCGATATCGAAAGTTGGGGTTTCACTCATTTTTAGATACGGTTAAAAGTAGCAGCGACGAAAGCGATTGCCTTGGGCACTAGCGAAGCTAATCGCGCTTCGTGTGAGATGATGTAGGTTCTGCTTGATAATAATACACTCACGCACTAATTGATAAAAGAGACCTCTTGCAAAAGAAGGCGGGCGCGATCGCAACCTGTAACAAGCGTGCATAGCAACTATAGCTTCAACGATCGCGCGGCGTCAAAGTGCTGTCAATGTAGTAGGATAGTGTTACCCTAAGTTATCATAATAATCAAGAGAAACTAAAATTTTTTAGGATTTAATCGAGTCGATCTAGAAATCTCCACCGTCGGTTCGGATGAAGATTTAATCTGATAGCTGGACTCTATAATTATTAACTCAATCAAGTTCAAAAGTTGATGTAGCTCAGCTTAAAAAATCGCAAAAAAGTCTCTAATACAAGATGAGTTTCAAGAATGGCTCTACAGCTACAAGCTTGCGTAAACCGTTGAATTTGTGCAGATTAAAAATGCTGGCATCATGCCGCGACCGGCACTCTAAAATCACAAATAAAGGAGGTATTTAAGCTGGATTTACATTAAACTCTCAATACAGGTCTTTCGGGATTTTCGGGATTAGGAATTAGACGCTGATTTTTGCAATCTACTAGCAAATCTAAAGTTTCTAACACAGTTTGACCGATTAGCACCATATCGCCTAAAACCATTGCCGCCTCAATAGTTTCGCGCCCTTCTATTTCAATGATAACAGGTTCAGTCAATCCTACTGTTTCTTGTCTGCCATCAGCATATTTTGCTATTTCCTGACTCCGAATTCTTAAACCGAGCTGCTCTACTACATCCGCAGGTAACGCAGTTCTGACTGCGCCAGTATCTATGAGTGCTTCTGCTTCGTATACGCGCAACAGATTTGGATTGAGCACTCCTCGACTCACTAAGGCTTCATCAATGGCATTCGTGAGCTTGACTTTGACTCGGACTGCACCCATATTTTTGCTGGCTTGAGTTAAATCGCGATCGAGATTTATCATATCGCCTCTCTTATCGTCTATAAAGTCTACCTTTGATTCTAGCTTTGAATTCGTGCAGCCACAGGTGTTAACCTGTAGGCTGCAACCGCACGCAAAATATCTCTAAAGACTATTCATCTTCAGCATAGATAAATCGATACAATTCGCTCGGATCGGGTTCGGGGCTTTTCTCAGCAAAATCTACCGCATCATCAATTACTGCTTGAATCTTATTTTCGATCTCTTTTAATTCTTCAGCAGTTGCCAAAGTTCGATCGATCAAATCAGCAGCCAACTTCTTAATCGGATCGCGAGGGAACCAATATTCCTTCTCTTCTTTAGAACGCAACTCGTCGGGATCTGCCAAAGAATGGCCCCGAAAGCGATAAGTCAAAGCTTCGATCAAAGTCGGCCCTTCGCCGGCGCGCGCCCGCGCTACAGCTTCCTTCGCCACTTCCCGCACCGCCAAAACATCCATCCCGTCAACCTCGACGCCAGCCATGCCAAAAGCATGAGCTTTCTTGTAAATCATGGGGTCAGAAGTAGCTCGTTCGTGGGCCATCCCGATCGCCCATTTGTTGTTTTCGACAACATAAAGAATCGGCAACTTCCACAAAGCCGCCATATTCAAACACTCAAAAAACTGCCCGTTATTTGCAGCACCATCGCCAAAAAAACAAGCAGTCACGCCATCAGAACTCTCATCCCCCAAAGCTTCGCGCCGGTACTTCGATTGAAAAGCCGCCCCCGTAGCTACAGGAATCCCCTCAGCCACAAAAGCATAACCTCCCAACAGTCGGTGTTCGGCCGAAAACATATGCATCGAACCGCCGCGGCCCTTCGAGCAACCAGTTTCTTTCCCGAACAACTCCGCCATTACCTCTCGCGCCGGCACACCCGCGCTCAAAGCGTGAACGTGATCGCGGTAGGTGCTGCTGACGTAATCGGTGTCATCCCGGCGCATCGATCGAATCACGCCAGTAGACACAGCTTCCTGACCGTTGTACAAGTGGACAAAACCAAACATTTTGCCCCGGTAGTACATCTCAGCACACTTGTCCTCAAAGTAGCGCCCCAAGACCATATCCTCGTAGAGCATCAAGCCCTCATCCCGAGAAATGTTTACGCTTTGCGCGTCAAAAACTGGTAAAGTCCGTTCCTGAACCATAAATAATTAATACCCGACGATCGGCTTCCTAGACATCTAAATTTAAACCGAGATGGCACACAACCGCAGCAGAAAACGATCGCACCTTTGCTCCACAGCAGTTCACCAATTGTTAAAATGAGTAGGGCAGGCGGGGCCGATTGCCCGGACTCGGAGAACCAACTCCCATCTAAACCCCATGCCGACGAATGATATAATTCCATTACTCTCAAACCCGAAAATGCTCAAGAGTCAAACAACTCATTTAGCTCAGGGGCAGTGGGGCTTTCCATTTTCCTCACTGTAAAACGCTGTAGAGGGAAAAAAATCACATTATCTCTACCGTAACTCCAACATACCGTGAATTGGGCGGTTGGAAGCCAACACCAGAATTTTTGATTTGGTTTGCGGGAGTATCTCACTTAAGATAGGCTAATTCAGTTGCTAGCGCTTTGGGGAAGTGGACAGTGTTAATTCCACTAGATTACTACCGGATTTTGGGTCTACCGATTCAAGCTACTGCCGAACAGTTGCAGCAGGCTCACCGCGATCGAACTTTACAGCTTCCGCGCAGGGAGTATTCCGAAGTTGCGATCGTCGCCCGCAAACAACTGCTCGATGAAGCCTGCGCCGTTCTGTCAGACTCAGACGAGCGCAAAGCTTACGATGCCAGTTTTTTAGCCAAAACTTACGATCGAGAGTCGGAAGCCGCACAGGAAGCCAAGCACCAGAGGTCGAAAACCTCAGCAGGCACGGCCACAGTCCTGCAAGACGCAGGAGAAACCCCTCCGGCAGAGTCCAAGCCTTTAGAGGCTGCTCCCGACCCCCACACTCCAAGTATTGAAATCGATGACAACCAATTCGTAGGAGCCCTGCTCATACTGCAAGAACTGGGGGAATACGAACTCGTACAGAAGCTGGGTCGCCCGTATCTCAACAATGGCAGCATCGCGATCGCAGAAGGTCGTTTCGGCGACCCCCAGCTCGTGCGGCCAGATATAGTTTTAACCGTCAGCCTTGCCTGTCTAGAACTCGGCCGCGAACAGTGGCAGCAAGGTCAGTACGAAAATGCCGCAAAATCATTAGAAGCAGGCCAAGAAGTGCTGCTGCGCGAAAGCCTATTTGCAAGCGTGAGGGGTGAAATGCAAGCCGACCTATACAAACTCCGTCCGTACAACATTTTAGAGCTACTATCCCTCCCTGAAGAAAAAGTCGCCGAGCGTCGCCGGGGACTGCAAATCCTGCGAGAAATGCTCCAAGAACGGGGCGGCATCGACGGTTCGGGAGACGATCGATCGGGTTTAGGAATAGAAGACTTCCTCCGCTTCGTCCAGCAATTGCGCAAACACCTAACCAGCAGCGAGCAGCAGACCCTATTTGAAGCCGAAGCCGGCCGCCCCTCCGCAGTCGCCACTTACCTCTCGGTCTACACCCTGTTAGCCCAAGGATTTGCCGCCAGACAGCCATCGATGATCCGTCGCGCCAAGCTGATGCTGATGCAGCTCGGTCGCCGCCAAGACGTTCACCTGGAAAAAGCCGTTTGTTCCCTGCTGCTGGGTCAGACAGAAGAAGCCAGCAGAGCCCTCGAACTGAGTTCGGAAAAAGAACCCCTCGCGTTCATTCGCGAACATTCCCAAGATTCTCCCGATTTGTTGCCGGGACTGTGCTTGTACGCCGAACACTGGCTGCAAGAGGAGGTGTTTCCCCACTTCCGCGATTTGGCCAACCAGTCAGTCTCTTTGAAAGATTACTTTGCCGACCCGAAAGTACAAGCTTACCTAGAAGCTTTGCCACAGGACGCAGAAACCGCCAACGAATGGGTCGTGGTGCAGCCCCGCTCCGGCAAGCCCGCGGCGCGGCTGCAACCGACAGCAGGCCGATCGCCCGCAGCAGTACCCCCACCATCCGCCCAGGGAGCCAGTACCGTCACCTTGACCCCCGTACCGGCCGAGACCGAAACCGCAGCCTCAGGCCCGAAATTCCAGGCAACCGCGGCCGCGCCGAGCCCTGCTGCCGCCGTCTCTCTCCCGACAGCTACGGCGGGACAGCCCGCAGACTCAACTTCCAAACAACGCAGGCGCCAACATTCAGGGCGCAGCGGAGCAACCGCCAAGGCGCTAACAGGGGATTTGGTCGATCGGGCGCGCACCAAGGCAGCAGAAATTTCCGCCCAAGTTAAGTCTATGCCTCGAAACAGACTGGCTCTGTTTCTAGTCGCAGGTGTCCTGAGCCTGTTACTGCTGTGGTTCATACTCAGTCTGTTGGCGAGCGCGATGCAAGCCCTCTCGGGCCCATCCCTGCAAGGAGAGCAAGCCCTCGTCGGGCTGGAAGCTGCGCCCGTAGAAATCCCGACTGTTTCCGTGGCCCCAGAGCCTGGCGCCGCGGCCCCCGTGTCGGGAGCAATCACTGAGGAATCAGCCGAACAAATAGTTCAAAGCTGGCTGTCGGCGAAAGCAGCGGCTTTGGGCCCCAACCACACTGTGGAAGAATTAAAGCAAGTTCTGACAGAACCGGCTTTGTCTCGCTGGCAATTGATGGCAGACGCTCAAGAGCGAAACAACGCGCATCAGCGTTACGTACACAAGCTGCAAGTTAATGGAGTTAAGACGAATCCGACTAATCCCGATCGCGCCCAAGTAGAAGCCCAAGTAGCGGAAAAAGCCGAAGTGTTCGATCGCGATCAGCTCGTTTCTTCCCGCAACGAAAACCTGCGCGTGCGCTACGACTTGATCCGCCAAGACGGACAGTGGCGGATTATGGATTGGCAAGTGATTAAGTAAGGAATTGGTAATTGGTAATTGGTAATTTCTGCTTGCTAGTTGCTAATTACCAATTTCTGATTGTTAGTTAAATTTTTAATCCCAAAAGCTGGAGTTTTGAATTGCAGATTATTGTTGAAGGCTGGCGTTTTATTTATCATTCCTATTGCGTAGCCAATCAATTTCAACTGCTGGAAATGCTCGATCGCCCGCGAGGACAAATTAAGCTTTTCCACCGCGATATGCCTTACATAGACGCAGCTTGGGAGACGAAAATTAGTTTGTTCGATCGCCCAAATGAAACATTACTCCGCAGCATTAAGAGCCCTGCCGTAAATCAGTCAGCGGATGTTACGCTGCGAATGTACTGCCCGTGGGACTTCTCGGCATCCAGCAGCGCCGCAACTTGGGTATTTGCAGCGACAGAATGGGGGATTGTTACGAGTACAGTATTGCAGGCGATGGGGGTAAAGTCGATCGCACAAACCCCCGTTAATTCAGAAACCAAAATTATTACACCGTCGGCGTGGTCAAAAGCCGGCTTAATTCGCAGCGGTGTTGAGGCCGATCGCATAGCCGTCGTACCTTTGGGAGTCGATCCTAAGATTTATTATCCTCTCTCGGGCGATCGGCGTCAATCGCTGCGCCAAAGCTTCGGCTGGTCAAACTATTTTATATTTTTAAACATCGGAGGGCAAACGGATCGCAAAGGTATTCGCCCTTTATTAAAAGCCTTCGCTGCGGTAGTTGACAAATATCCAGATGCGAGATTAGTTTTAAAAGGTTCAGAACTGCTTTATCCGTCGAGACACGAGATTGCTGAAGCCAGCCGAGTTGTGCTCGACGATGCCGAAAGAGCGAGAGTTTTACCGAGATTAATTTATACTGTAGTTTAGACTAAATAAAGATGAGAACGGTGGCTTTCAGAAGAACTAGAGCCACCGCGCCGGGAGAGAATAA